>CAZZLF010000248.1:0-3616 GCA_964654965.1 uncultured Bdellovibrio sp. | reverse complement strand
AAACTATTTTTGCTCGATTCACTTCTGATGGGGATTCAAGCAGATCCATTTTGTTTAGGACAACGATTCGATCCTTATCGTCACATTTCAATTCTTTCAGAACTTCAACCGTCGTCTCATATTGTTCCCTGGCATGATTCGAAGAAGCATCAACGACATGAACAATCAGATCTGCTTGAGCAATTTCTTCAAGAGTCGAACGAAAAGAAGCAATCAAGGAGGTCGGAATTCTTTGAATAAACCCCACCGTATCAATCACAACCACCGGTGGATGGCTATCCGGATTTAGTGATCTCACCGTAGAATCAAGCGTGGCAAATAATTTATCTTCCGCCAGCACTTTACTCTCGGTCAGCGAATTCAAAAGAGTCGATTTTCCTGCGTTTGTATAACCTACAATTGCGGCTTTCATGATGTCATCTCTTGATGCTCGCTGAACTTTTCGCTCTTTTTCGATTTCCTTCAGACGCCCCTGAAGTATGGAAATTCTACGTTTGACCAGACGACGATCAACCTCGATTTGCTTTTCACCCATTCCCTTATTCCCAACCCCCCCGCCTCTTTGACGCTCAAAATGGCTCCATAAGTGCGCAAGTCGCGGAAGGACATATTGTAGTTTTGCAAGTTCTACCTGGGTTTTTGATTCACTCGTACGTGCATGACGCGAAAATATTTCAAGAATGATTGCGTTTCGATCCAAAACAGGTTTTCCCAAAATCTTTTCAATGTTCTGCATTTGACGGGGGGTCAACTCAACATCCAGAACAAACAAATCAATATTCTGACCCTGCTCTCGAACTTCCTGTAATTTACCGGTACCAAAATAGGTCCCTGCAACAATTTTTCGAATCGGGGCCATCACCCTCTGCGAGGTCTCCACACCCAAAGTGTGCAACAAGCGGTCCAATTCATTGAGTGATTCATCCTCCACCCCTAGGGTAAAGGCTCTGACCCGCTCTTTATTTGGCAAAAGCGACTGAGTATTTTCAATCATATTTCTTTTCGATTATCTTCTGGTAGGATTGATTCATGCTCTCTGCAAAAAAACGTAAAACGATCATCAACATTAATGGAAAAATCATACCTCCAGAAAAAGCAAATGTCTCGGTGTTTGATCGTAGTTTTCTTTATGGAGACAGTCTCTATGAAGTGGTCAGAACCTACCAGGGCAAACCGTTTCGACTAAAAGAACACCTGATTCGACTTGAGAAATCTGCCGCTCTTTGTCACATGAAGCTCCTTCATTCCATCGATCATTACGAAAAAGAAATCTTAAAGAGCATTGCTGCATTTCGCTCTCAGCCCGGCAAAAAAAATGAAGATGTTTACATGAGAATCATTATTTCTCGGGGAAGTGGAAAAATTGGATTCGGCCTAAAAAACATTGAAAGCTTTTGCGACATGGTGATCATTGTTGAGCCAATCTCCCTTTTCCCCACCCCACCGTTTACTGTCGGTACCAAACTTCAAGTTTCCAAACGCATTCGAAACCATCCCAAAACCGTTGATCCTGCAATGAAGTCCGGTAACTACCTGAACAGTCTTTTGGCATACTTGACCGCTGCAGACCATGGGTTTGATGATGCGCTTTTACCTGACCATCAGGGATTTATTACTGAAGGAACGACTTTTAATGTTTTTTATGTAAAACGGGGAATAGTTGCAACTCCACCACTTGACGTTGGAATTCTCGACGGCGTCACCCGCAGAGCCCTTATTTCCCTCTGCATTGAATTGGGCATTCCTTGCCGTGAGATTCGTTTTCCTAAAGAATATCTCTACGAAGCAGATGAAGTATTTATCACCAGCTCTCTAAAAGAAGTTCTTCCTGTCTTGAATCTCGACGGAAAAAAAATAAATAACGGAAAACCTGGACCTGTTTCGGCAGTACTCAAAGCCGCATTGGGAGATCTCATCCAATCTGAATTAAAGATTCTTGATTAATTGGCGATGAATTTTTCCGTTCGTTGCCAAAATTTCAATTTCGTGAGGATTAAAAATTTTACCTGAGAAATCAGTTACTTTTCCTCCAGCTTCTGAAACGAGAAGCGAACCCGCAGCAACATCCCAAGGGGCAAGATGCCTTTCCCAGAAACCATCAAAGACTCCTCGAGCAGTATATGCCAAATCCAATGCCGCACTTCCAGGTCTGCGAATTGCACGAGCTTTCATACTTACTTTTTCAAAAGAGGTCATTTCTGTCGGAAGAAGGTTTCGACGATGATAGGCAAAGCCCGTAGATAAAAGCGAATCTGAAACAGTTTTTGTTTCAGATACGAAAATTCGCTTACCATTCATGAAAGCTCCTTTTCCACGAATTGCCGTATAGAGCTCATCCAGAATCGGATGATAAGTCACAGCAACTTCAATTTGTTGGCCAATTTGAGCAGCAATCGTGACACAAAACATGGGAAACCGATGGACAAAGTTCGTCGTTCCGTCGAGTGGATCTAGGATCCACATTCCTTCTTGCCCGTTCATTCCACCCCGAGCATTTGTTTCTTCGGTCAAAAGTGCAAAACCGGGATGACACTTTTTCAGTATACGAATAGCAACGGCTTCAGCCTCGACGTCCGCATTGGTGACCAACCCCATGTTATCCGACTTCTCCTGAATTTTGAGTTTGCTCGAGTAATGCTTTCGAATCACTTTTCCAGCTGCGTAAGCAGCATCGATTGCACCTTCCAGTAAAAGTTTCCGATTCATCATATCTGAGTTTTAACCTGTCAAAATGCCGGCGGCAAGCACGATCCAATGTTGACGTTTGACACCCTTCACAGCAAACCTCATAATTCAATTCTGGACGATTGTTCTTTTATGGGAAGGTCTAGGAGGGACACACTCATGAATTCTTTGATCACTATCTATTCAAAATTAACTGAGGAATTCTTACTTTTCAGTGCAGCCTGTTTCTTCGCACTTCTCTCGGTTTATTGTTATTACTGGGTCATTCAGAAACGTAGATTAGGTGTTGCCAGATCTCAAGTTCCCTCCGCAGTGGTAAAATCTTATCTTGGGCAATTGATTCAAGAAGCTGAAACCGTTCGCAAACAACTTTTTGGCATGACCGATGGATCTGTTCCAACTGGCACTTCCTCTATTCATCCCTCAGGGAATATCGAGATTAACCCTGATTTAATGGCTAGAATTACCTCTCTTGAAAGTCAGCTCAAAGACAAAGAAAGCCTGGTTGTGAATATCAATATCGAAAAAAACAAACTGCTTCAGGAAATAGAAAATTTAAAGAGAGGGACCACAAACGCAAACGCCTCGTTAGCAAATCAAAACGAGATGGTGGAAAAAATCAAACTTTTGGAAGCACGTCTTGACGAATATTCTTTATTCGAAGAGGACCTTGCGAATTTAAAGCGTCTTCAGCAAGAAAATGCAGACCTAAAGAAAAAAATTTCTGAGGCCAGCGGAAATACCTCTGAATCTACCAAGACTGAACCATCAGTAGAGCGTAAACACTTATCCGCAGTACCTGCACTAGAACCGGAGTCAGCTTCCAAGTCGACTCTGGATCAAGGAGCACTGAAAGCTCTGCTAAGCGGGGAGTCTGCAACCCCTCCTGAAAACGAAATTTCACCAGCAACGACCAATCCAGAACCAAAAT
>CAZZLF010000247.1:0-3627 GCA_964654965.1 uncultured Bdellovibrio sp. | reverse complement strand
GAATCAATTCACCAAATAAAATAACCAAAGCAGATCCAACCATGACAGCGATCAGTTCTCCGTGCTCGCCATGTATTTTTCTCAGCTCCAAGGTCAGAAGAACTGAAATGGCCATAACACAAGTGCTGGTTACTAATAGGGTAGTCGAAAGGATTTGCTCAGGATTTTTCAGCAACTTAAGGGCTTTTTCAGCTCCGTGGTCATTCATTTTGCTTTTTTTCTTCAATTGAAGTTTGTCCACGGACAATAGTGCAAGTTCAGATCCTGAAAAAAAGCCTTCAATCAAAAGACAAATGGCAACAACAAGGTAAATCATTCTTCGAATGCCTCCTCAATGACGACATCAAGAATGTCCTGCATGGTAATCATTCCAGTGATTTTGTCTTGCGCATTTTTCGTAAATGCTGCTTGAACCTTTTTGGATTTCATTTTTTTAAAAAGATTTTCAAGTGTTAACGAATTTGAAACGATCAGCGGCTCTTTTGCGATGCTCATGATCGATTCTTTCTTTATTTCTGGATTAACCCTGATGGCGACAAGATCCTTCGTATTAACGACTCCGACAATGTCGTCTTTGGTTTTTCCGTAAACAGGAATTCTGGAATAAATTTTATCTTTTAAAATAATCTGAGCAGCATGCTCTAGCGTGCAAGTTGATGGAACAGTGATGATTTTTCGAATCGGAGTAACGAGTTGCTCAACTCGGGTGTCATCCATTTCAAAGATGTTTTTAATAAGTTCAAGTTCCGTTTCGTGAAGATGTCCTGTTTCAGTTTGTTCTTCTGCGATGATGATAAAATCTTCTTCATGTAAATTGTGAAGTTCCTTTGCCTGCTGCTTGGGAAAAAACAATTTTACAATAAAGGCGAGTGGTTTGGAGATTGTATAGAAAAAATAAACAATAGGAAGAAAGAGCGAGATGATCAGTTGATTTGCTCGAGTTGCCACTACTTTTGGAGTTAATTCGCAAAAAATGAGAAGAATGGGTGTTGTGACCAATACCCCGAGAACCGTTTGTAATTGCCAGGGCAGGGTTAGGGGTTGAATAAAATTAGATGTAATGATGGAAGCTAGGCTGATGTTCACTATTTCATTAAAAAATAAGACAGTGATCAATAGGCCAAATGAATCATGAATCAAAGTGCGGATTCTTCTAAAAAGAGGTTCAGACTGATCTTTGATTTTTTTTAGTTGTAAACGGGAAAGAGAAAAGATCGCTATTTCGCTGGATGAAAAAATGAATGAAAGCGTAATCAGAAAAATACAAGCTAAAATAACATTCATGCTGGCTATCGAGAACAGTATAGCACAAAACCCGCACCAATGATCTGACGCGGGTTTTGTTTTAAGAAAATAATTTTATGCAGGACGTTTTTCCTGTTTTGCAACCGCTGGCTCAGCAGCTGCTACAGGCTTTTGCTTTTTCGATTTACCGGATCTGGTTTCATGTACTTCTCCACCAGAAGCAGTCTGGGTTGTTTCCAGAGCCACGATCTTGGAGCAAAGAGCCACTTCAAGAACTTCGTCAATCGATTTTACCGGTACAAAGGTCAGATGCTGACGGTATTCTTCAGGGATTTCTTCCAGATCTTTCCTGTTCTTTTCAGGAATGATGACTGTCTTAATCCCATGTCTCATGGCTGCAAGGGCTTTTTCCTTGAGGCCACCGATCGGAAGAACGCGTCCAGTAAGAGTGATCTCTCCGGTCATGGCCACATCTTTCCGGATTGGATTTCCAGTTAATCTGGAAATGATTGCCGTTGCCATGGTAATTCCGGCAGAAGGACCGTCTTTTGGAATTCCACCCTGTGGAAAGTGAACGTGGATATCGGTTTCACCAAGAGTTTCAGGATTGATCCCAAAATCTGCAGCTCTCCAGCGAATTAATCCAAGGGCCGCTTGGGCGGACTCTTTCATGACATCACCCAGTTGTCCGGTGAGTGTAATGTGTCCTTTTCCGCGAGTACTTGCTGTTTCAACGTAGAGGATTTCGCCGCCAACAGAAGTCCATGCAAGTCCGGTACAAATTCCAACTTCGTCTTTTTCTTGCTCGTCTTCACGGGAGTAAACTGCTGGCCCCAGAAACTTTGCTACCTGTCCGGTGTCGATTTTAGTCGTTTCTTTACGACCCTCGGCTACCGTACGCGCAGTTTTTCTACAAACAGTTCCAATCAATCTTTCTAAATTTCTTAGACCTGCCTCACGAGTGTAGTTTTCTACAATCGTGTTGATGCCCGAATCAGTAAAGTCAATTTGATCAGGATTCAATCCATTCTCACCAATTTGTTTTGGAATGAGATATTTGCGACTGATGAAAAACTTTTCTTCCTGCGTGTAACCTGCAAGATTGATCACTTCCATACGGTCGCGGAGAGGTCCTGGAATTTGATCCAATGAATTACAAGTCGCGATAAACATCACATTGGATAGATCCATCGGTACATTAAGATAATGGTCACGGAACGAGTAATTTTGTTCCGGATCCAATACCTCTAACAGAGCCGAAGAAGGGTCGCCTTTGTAGTCGCTTCCCATTTTATCCAATTCATCCAAAATGAAGACGGGATTATTAGTTCCTGCCTGTTTCAAACCTTGGATGATTCGACCTGGAAGAGCGCCAACGTAAGTTCTACGATGTCCGCGAATTTCCGCTTCGTCTTTGACTCCGCCCAGTGAAATTCTTACGAATTCACGACCCAATGCCTTTGCAATAGACTTTCCGAGAGATGTTTTACCTACACCTGGAGGGCCTGCAAAACAAATGATTGGTCCTTTGAGGTTTGATTTTAGTTTTCGAACCGCTAGGAACTCAATGATCCGTTCCTTGATCTTGTCGAGCTTGTAGTGATCATTTTCCAGAACTTCCTTGGCATACTCCAGATCATGATTATCGGTGCTGGCTTTGCTCCAAGGAGTGTCGATCATCCAATCGATATAAGTGCGCATCATGGATGCTTCTGAGCTTTCCGGGTGCATTTTTTCGAGACGAGCAAGTTGTTTCAGGGTTTCTTGCTCAACTTGTTGAGGCATGTTGCACTTGGCGATTTTTTCGCGAAGTTCAGACATTTCCTCACTTTTCGGATCATTGTCACCGAGTTCACTCTTGATTTGCTTCATCTGTTCGCGAAGGAAGTATTCCTTTTGCGATTTGCTGATTTCATCTTTTGTTTGAGATCTGATTTTTGCCTGAATCGTCAAAACTTCGATCTCTTTAGTGAGGAATTCGCTGATTTTTTGAAGCTTGCTGTAAGGGTTGTGTGTCTCGAGGATTTCCTGACCTTGGCTTACTTTCAGTCCAAGATTAGAAGCAACCAGATCTGCCATTCGGCTTGGATCCTGAATGTCTTCAAGAACCATCATGATATCTGGAGCGAGAACTTTACCAAGACTAATTGTTCTTTCAAGTTGTTCCTTGATCGTACGCATTAGCGCTTCACACTCTGCTAATTGATCGTCTTTGTTTTCCAAAATTTGATCAACTTGAACTTCATAAAATGGTTGAGTCTGGGTGAATTTTTTTACTCTTGCCTTGCACAGTCCCTGAGTGAGAATTTTAATCCGTCCGTCCGGAAGTTTTCTCATTCTCATGATCATGGCCACCGTACCCATTTCGTAAATTTCGGATGG
>CAZZLF010000246.1:0-3662 GCA_964654965.1 uncultured Bdellovibrio sp. | reverse complement strand
ACCACTGATTGCGAAACCCCATTACCAATCAATTGAATATTTCTGATTGAAGGGGGATTAGAATCGACGGGTAAGGAAATTTGATCCGACCATGCCTTACGGTAAAACTGGTAAACTGATTTGGCTTGAACAGGAACTCCTACAATTTGAGCGGGCTGTGTCAATTCAAAGCGATAATTTCCCGTAGAAGAAGACGCCAAAATCGGTATATTCCACTGATAATTATAATTGGTTGATCCTGAACTTATTAAATTATCATCTTTGTACAACGAATATGTTGGAGCCAATTCAATTTGCGTAACCGCGGAGCCACCAAGGTGGTGATAAGGTCCGACCGAATCACAACCTTTTAAGTATACTGTTCCATATTCATATTTTACTTTTGCCGCATCAAAAAATGGACCTCCTCCAAGAATGATTCCACGATTTACAGGTACGGGTTCTTTAACGAGATCAATATATGGTGCGATGGTTGGTACAACTGGAGATTGAAGAGATAGATTTCTAAATACCAAGGACTGGTAACGGTCAAAAATATAATAATCTGAAGTCGTACTAAAGACACCTCCCTGGTGGTTCATCATAAATTTTCGGGAGGAGAAATAATAGGAAAGATCGTTATACTGATCCAGACCAGTTGCATAGCTCAACATCGAAATTGAATCGCCTGAAGCTGAAGGTAAACCCGAGCCATAGGACATGCAAAATGAACCTCCGAATCCCATAGCGCATTGGAAATAATAAAGTAACGGACTTTTACCGATTTGAGTATTTTGAACCATTGAAATTTTTCTATGGTTTAAATCAGTAGAAGTATTCGTACGAGTAGAAGGCCCATTGATCCCCTTGTATACGTAGTCATATGTCAATATCGGTGTTGAATAGTACCGAGCTAATGCCACCTGGATTTGATAAGTTGGGGAAAAAGTATTCGTAAAGAATCGATAAGTACCGGTAGGATCGCCAATTCCTCCGAGAATTCCTGAACCCCAAAAGTTAGGAGTTATTCCAGCATTTCCTACGGTAATCGTATCATATAAATAAGTAACCGGCGCTCCCGAGTCAGAAATTGGTTTGATTTTTGATTCGATCGTAGCTTCAGACTTCGTCAGATTCACATCCACATAATCTGAATTTGGTGTAATGCCTTCCTTAATGACGGAAGTAAAAAGGGTGTTGTTTTCTCCAAAATAAATTGAAAATAAGTCGTAAGTATCATTGTCAGGAACTAGAAAAATCGCTTCACCACTTCCTGTATAGTACGCTGTTTTAACAGAGCTGTTAGAACGGCGAATCAGTTGAATTTTAATCGAACTATCTGAGTGACCGTACTGAGCCCTAAATCCGTAGCCCTTATAAAAAGTGATGGGCACTTCTAAAGTTTCGCGTGCAGATACCAATCGTAAATATCCATTGTATCTTCCATTTGCAAGTTGTGAATTTTGCATCAAAAACGAAAGGTTCAATATCGCACTCCCTCCACTTGGAATATTCAAAGTTGCAACCGAAGCAGAAGCATTGATCGCGTTGTGATTGGTGGATGAGTTGATTCCGCAACAAACCAAATTAACCGAGTAACTTGCCGGTGAATCTGAAATGGTATTGGTAATAGTTAATGCGGAACTTGAAGAGTAATTTGAGAGAAATGCATTATTCAGGCCCATATCCACTTTGGCAAGACTGCTGTTCAGACGAGAACTCAGTTGAAAAATTACACCCATTTTGATTTCAGCACCTGGAACATTGAGTTTCAAGGTTCCATTCAAAGAGGACGGAGTATTGAGCTGAGCATGATCCATAACAAAGCGAACAGTAAACGGAGAACTTGCACCAGGAGCAAGTTCTAATGATGGGGTATCAAATACTGCGGAAATTCCAGTTTGATCTGTGACGAAAGATGAAGTAATAAGTTGAACAGAATTTGAAATATTCTTGATATTCAGCGTTTTCACAAAAGTCTGCTGCAATTGCGTCACAGGGTCATTAATGATTAATGGAACTCCAGTAATGGATAAAATTCCGCTCGGCATACCGCTCAAAAGAAGTGCATCTAAGGAAGATATCTCTCCAGCACCCTGATAAGCAGCTGAAACTCCTAAGTTACGAGCACTTTGCTTGATCACTTGCTTTACCTGATCCGGAGTGAACTCAGGATGCGCTTGCCGGATAATCGCAACGATACCTGCGATGTGTGGGGTTGCCATAGAAGTTCCAGAAATAGCAATTCTTCCAGGCCCACAGCCTGCGCTAGCTTGGTAGGTCCCCCATTGGGCTGCACAAATTTTATGTCCAGGAGCTGAAATGTCTGGCTTTTGAAGAGATTGGACCGTTCCATTCGAAGAGGTCCAGGTCACCGGTCCAACTGATGAGAATCGGGCAATCGGAGTACTGCAGTAATAAGTATCAACGCCAATATCTGAAGTTTTACATGAGGCTGCAACCGTTATTGCTGAGCGAGCAGTTCCAGGACTCTGTACCGTTCCTGGGCTTGGTCCTGCATTTCCCGCGGCGATGACAAATGATACACCATTAGCGGTGGAGTTATCAACGGCAACGGACATGGGATCGTCCGGGTTTCCCGATCCACCTAAACTCATTGAACAAACATCAAGATGATCGGAATAATCTCCGTCATTGTTGGGATCTGCACAAGCTTCAATCGCTGAAATGATAGTAGATGTACTTCCACTTCCATTTTTATCTAATACCTTAAATGCGACCAATTTCGCACCAGGAGCTGTGCCAAGAATGGGAACAGTTGATCCATCACTCTTGGTATAGATTCCGCTTCCAGCCACGGTTGCAGAAACATGAGTGCCATGGCCATTGTCATCCATGGGATTTGAATCATTATTCACAAAATCATAACCACCGATGACTTTGCAGTTAGGACCAAAGCATCCCCCTAAATCAGAGTGCGTATAATCCACACCAGTATCCAGAACTCCGATTCTCATACCAGTTCCATCCAACAAGCTTCCACTAGAAGAAGCGATTGGCCAAAGTTGATTGACCTGAGTCTGCGGAACTGAAGTATATAAATCGGCTTTTACTTTAACATTGGGATAAATCTCGCGAACATCGGGATCATTCTTGAATACCTCTCTTGCTTTGCTCAGCGAAACGTCCAAAAATGCAATAGCATTGATCGCCTTTTTAAATTCACGAATTCGAACTGTTCCTTTTTTTCGTCGAACAGAACTGAGATCCAAAGAAACATTCATACTCCCCGTAAACTTGGATTTAACCCTACCTTGTTGGGACTCAATCCGATCCCTTTGATTGATTACCGCTTGTTTTATTGAAAGGTTAGAGCGTCTTTGCTGAATAGAAACTGTACGTGTTTTTAATTCAGGAGGTTCAGTCATCACGACGATTACACCTTCTGAATCGCTCTCAGCTTTTGAAGGAACTTCCAATATTTTTGAACTCGATCGCAATCTAGGATCGTTTATATCAATTGAACTTCCATCGGAATCAATCATGGTAGTCCCGGCTAGCTGTTTATGAAAAGTGCTTCGACCAATAACCATACCACTTGAATCAGTTAAAACCTTTTGAATTTCAGCAGTTCCTTCAGAGGAAATTCCATAAAATGTTTCTTTCAGTGAACCAATCCAACGATATAGATCAGTCGAAATATTAGTCGGCTTTTCAATGAT
>CAZZLF010000245.1:0-3666 GCA_964654965.1 uncultured Bdellovibrio sp. | reverse complement strand
CAGGCGCACACTCTGTGCTTTGATGGTAATCCCTCGTTCACGCTCGATATCCATATTATCGAGGTACTGAGCTTCCATGTTTCGTTGTTCGACTGTACCAGTCTTCTCAAGAAGGCGGTCAGCCAAGGTGGATTTACCGTGATCGATATGCGCGATAATGCAAAAGTTGCGAATATTTTTGGACATAATTGGATTCCAGAAACGTACCACGACCCGTGCCCGTTCCCCAAGAGAATCAAAGGGGGCCGTCAAGAAAACATCACTAAAAATAAATAGATTCCCTCATCCCGAAGCGTTAAGATTTGGTTTGGCAGGAGGCCGCAGTATGAAAGGCATTTTAAAGGTTCTAGGGTTCAGTTTAGTTTTGACTGGGTGCGCATCTTTTTCGGGTATTGAATACACGAAGAACATTTCAAAAGTCAGGTATGGAATGAGTGAATCCAAAGTTTTAAGCATTCTCGGCACTCCCGATTCGGTGATTCACCAAAATTCAACTGAAGATCAGTGGATCTATGAATTCAAAAAACAGGATCTACACGGCAAAAACATGTTTTTTACCTTTGAAAACGGCAAGCTGACGAAATCGGGAAAGTTAACCGGCCGAGAAATTGCCGCAGCCAACGAAAACAGAATTCCAGGAATTTGCACTAAGCGCGTACATCCAGAAGTGCAACTCCAGTCACTTTGTATTAAATAATTCCATCTGATGATGGAAACTCTCACTTTAACCATTCACGATGTCGCTCGAGGCGGATCCGGCGTGGCCCGTCTGAACTCGGGTGAAATTGTATTTGTCCCCTACACTGCACCCGGAGATGTGATTCGCGCCCGCATTACCGAACAGAAAAAAAATTACTCCCAAGGTGAATTGGTGGAAATCATCACTCCTTCCCCTATCCGAGTTTCACCCCCTTGCCCTGCGTTTCAACGATGCGGGGGCTGCTCCTGGCAGCACCTCCCCTATGAGTTTCAGTTTGAAACGAAAAAGAATGGCGTCCTTCATGCACTCAAACGAGCTGGACTAGATACTCAAACTATTCCTCTGGATACCCTTCCGGCCGAACATCCTTATTTTTATCGAAATCGAATCCAGCTACGGGGAAATCCCCAAGACAAATCTCTGGGTTTTTATGAACGGGGAACCACCCGGATTTTTTCCATTGAGCAATGCTGGATCGCCCGAAATGAAATCAATGAACATTTACCTGAAATTCGCTCAAAAGGATTCGATCTTGATCGAGAATTCAAAGTAGAAGTTGAAGTCACCGATCAAGGCGAAGTTCGAAGCGCATGGAATCAAAAACATGCTGCATTTGGCTTTAGACAGGTGAATGATGAACAGAATTTAAAGCTCCAAAACTGGGTCAAATTTAATATCGGTACTGGATTTCATTTGCTCGACCTATTTGGGGGAACCGGAAACTTGAGCAAGGGACTGATTGGACAATTTGAAAAAATCGATTGCGTTGATATCACTGTTCCAAAAGTAAAACCTGCAGATCTTCCGACTCACTTTCAATTTCATCGCTCCGGGGTTGCAGAATGGCTGAATCGAATCAACCACAATCCTCAACCACACACGCGCGTGATCCTCGATCCGCCGCGCGAAGGACTAGGTGCGGATTTTTCAAAAATTGAATCCATGTTGAGCAAAAAATACGCTCCTGAAATCATTCTTTTGGTCGGCTGCGATGCCGATGCTTTTGCTCGTGACACATACCGCTTCACCCAAAAGGGATATTTGCTCGAAAAACTTGGGGTTCTCGATCTTTTCCCTCAAACGCCCCATGTGGAATCACTTGCAGTTTTAAAAAGAACAACGATAAGATAGAGGTCGATGAAGAACCTGAAATCCCTCACATTGTTGGTTTTTTTTCTTGCAAGCGCATGCTCGTCCAATCCGACTAAAACGTTGACGAATGAAGAAAAAGCCAAAATTTTTCTCGAATCTGGAATCACCAGCCTGAATGACGGAGACCCCACCGGTGCGCTGCAGTTCCTGCAAAAAGCAGCCGCACTTCAGCCGAACATTCCCGAAATTCAATACATGCTGACACTGACTTACTATCAAAAACACGAGCCAGCACTGGCGATTCGTTCTGCTAAAAAAACTTTGGAAATTGCTCCTGAATTCACTCCTGCAAAAAACGCTTTGGGGAAATTGCTCCTGGATCAGGGGAAGTTGGATGACGCTGAAAAATATCTGAAGCAAGCTGCAGGCGATCTTACCTATCGGGAAGCGTATCTCGCCAAAACCAATCTTGGTCTTTTGTATTCCAAAAAACAAAATACCTCTGAAGCGGAACGCTGGTATACAAAAGCGATCTTTGATGCGGGTGACTCCTCTTGCATTGCCTTTTATGAGCGGGGACAAATTTATTTTGAACGGAAAAATTTTGAAAAAGCAAAGAACGACTTTTTCAAGGCGAGCAAGAACTTTTGCGCTAATTATACCAATGCACACTTGGCATATGGAAAAACATTGATCAGTTTGAAAAAATACAACCAGGCACGATCCAAACTGATTGAAATCCAGCAACTCTTTCCTCAAACGGAAGTAGCGGATCGAGCCGGTGAACTTTTGAAAGAAATACCGTGACACTAGGACAGTTACTTAAAAACAGAAGAAACGCGCTTGGAAAAAGCATTGAACAGATTGCAACAGCAACGAGAATTCATCTCAAAGTTTTGCAAGCCCTCGAAAATGATGAGTACGCCCAGTTGCCGGCAAGGGCCTTTACTCGCGGCTTCATCATCACCTATTGTAAAGCGCTACAGCTTGATCCGAATGAAACGCTGGAAAGCTACCACGATTTTCTTGAAGCTAAATTTGCTGAAAGACCCGAGAAGGACAAAGGTCATCAGGGATATGCTTTTGAAGGCAGAGAATCGGAACAACAAAAAAAAGGCATGATGATCATTGCTTCTTCGGCCGCATTTTTTGCGATTCTTACTTTGCTTTTTTTCAAACCTCAAAACCACAAACACCGTGAAAAACACAAAGAGTTGATGGCTGAACAGACTGAAAGCAACCCCGTTGAGAATTCACTTCCAGATCTTCCTTCAAGCCCGACTCCGATGAATGCAAAAGTGGAGACGGCGGGAACTCCAACCAGTTCTAATACTCCGATGATGGCTGCAATCCAGGAAACACCTATTCCAAAGCCATCTCCGACTCCTGCCGAAATCGCAAAATCATCTCCAACCCCCTCACCCAGCGACAACATGAACAAGGGGGATTTATTGAAACCAGAAGAGATTGGCGTCAAACTCAATCTTCAGGCAAAAGAAGATGTTTTGGTTCAATATCAGTCGGATGAGCGTCCAAAATTCAGTTTGAATTTACGTAAAGATCGACAACTGGTGATCAAAGCCACGCAAAAGATTCGATTTGAAACGGAACATCCGGAATTATTGATCTATAAAGTGAAAAATAAAAAAATGAACCAAGTCTCCTACAGCGAATTAAAGGAAAAAACCATCCAAGTGATGGCAGAATAATGACGGTATTTTAATTCTTTTACGCCCCAGGACGCCGATTATCCATTCTCTAGATTTTTTTTCAGAATTCCGATGAGTATTCATGAACTTGTCGCTTAAATCTGGATTTTTTTTGTGCCTCATTACCAGCTTTGTTTTGAATTACGCAAGTGCGCAGACACCTAC
>CAZZLF010000244.1:0-3682 GCA_964654965.1 uncultured Bdellovibrio sp. | reverse complement strand
TCCCACGCCAGATACGTAGTCCCCAGGTCCAAGGTCACCTGTAGCCAGTAAAACCAAAAAATTATTTGGACAATCCACTGCCAAATCAAATTTGCCTCACTCCATTGCAAACGAATCCAAAGGAGGGAATTCATTTAATTATGAACTTCCTCTTTTGGGTTCCATTGCTGCCGGAAGCCCGATCGAAGTTTATCAGCAAGCTAAAACGATCAATGTGCCTTTGAGTCTTTTTTTATCGGATTCTGAAATTGTAAAGCGATCTAAAAATCTTTATGTCCTTCAGGTGCGGGGAGACTCCATGATTGAAGATGGAATTCTTCAAGATGATCTGGTGATCTTGGAAAAGCTCACGGAAGCCTCTCTCGCGGCCGGAGCTGTGAAAAACGGTCAGACCGTAGCGGCATTGCTCAACGGTGAAGCAACTTTAAAACGGTTTTATAAAAAGAACTTGAAGCAGATTTCTAAAAATTCAGCACGTGACGAGTTAATGGAAGATCAAGCTTCCAACTCGCGTGTGATCGCTGAACTTCATCCTGCCAATCCAAACTATTCGGTGATTCCAGTGAAAAGCGATGACCGTTTTGAAATTCAAGGAATCATGCTGGGATTATTCAGGCGCTATTGATTTCTCAATTTTGAGTTTTTCAACCCGTAGGTGAAATAAATCGCAAAACCAATTCCCAACCAAACAAAAAGTCGAATCCAAGTATCTGTTGGTAATCCTGACATAACCCAAAGACAGGCAATTGCTCCGGCAGGGCCAACAAACCAGAACAGCGGGGTCTTAAATGGGCGCGCAACATCTGGATGCGTGAAGCGTAAAATGACAACGCCAATGCAAACTAAGACGAAGGCGAGTAGGGTTCCAATCGACACTAATTCTCCTACCAAGCTCATCGGCATGCATCCTGCGCAAATAGCAACAAATACCGCGGTGATCATGGTTGCTTTTCCTGGAGTATGAAACTTCGGATGAATCTGATCAAACCATGGAAGAAGACGATCTTTCGCCATCGAGTAAAAAATGCGGGTTTGTCCCAGCATCAAAACCAGAATGACCGAGGTCAGTCCCATGAGGGCACCAAACTTGACTCCAAATGAAAGAGATTTTTGAGCTCCTTCACTCCAGCCTCTTAAATTTACAATGCGGTCAACGCCGACAGCAACGGGATCAGGCACCCCGAGTTCCTTGAATGGAACCACTCCGGTCATGACCAATGCCATCAGAATGTAAATCGCAGTACAAATAAACAATGAAGCTAGAATTCCGATCGGAAGATCTTTTTGAGGATTCTTGCATTCTTGAGCCGTCGTAGAAACCGCATCAAATCCAATGTAGGCAAAAAATACAACGCCTGCCCCTGTTAAGACTCCGGGCCATCCAAAGCTCATAATCTGTTCGCCACCACGCTCTGCCATCGCAGGAGCAGGAACAAGTGATGCAAGTCCGGTGACATCCGGATTCGCTACCCAATTCATCGAATTGATCACTCCCCAGCCTAATGCAATGAATGAAAGAATAATCGCCAGCTTGATAAACACGATCAGGTTATTGAGAAAGGCGCTCTCCTTGATTCCACGATAAAGAACAATACCGACGAATAGAGCAACAAAAGAAGCGGGAAGATTCCAGAGTCCATGAACTTGGCTTCCATTGGATAATGTGACCATCTCCCATGGACCTTTAGTCAATTGAATCATGGAATCTGAAAAGGGAACTCCCAGAGTTTTGGTGAACAATGAAACGAAGTATCCCGACCATGATGCGGCCACCGTGACTGAACCAAATGCATATTCTAAAATCAGGTCCCAACCGATGATCCAAGCAATGAGTTCACCTAGTGTGGCATAAGAGTATGCGTAAGCTGAGCCTGATACGGGTACCATGGCAGCCATTTCTGCATAACAAAGTCCTGCAAACGCACACAGAATCCCACCAATGACAAAACTGTAAACGATGCCTGGGCCAGCGTAATTCGCCGCTGCTACTCCGGTCAGAGAAAAAATACCCGCACCGATGATTCCTCCAATTCCCAAGAGGGTAAGACTGAGGGCGTTCAAGTGGCGTTTGAGTCCTCCAGTATTGGATTCTACATTCGGATCTCCCGCATCGGCGATGAGTTTCTTCAGGTCTTTTTTGATAAATAACGACATTGATGGTCTCCTATTGTATAGTTTGACTATTAGATCGGTTACGCGTCAAGAGGAGAAGTATTGCGTTGAGCACTTTAAAATCTCTGTTCAGAAAAAAAAGCGTTGAGCAAATTCTCATGGATCAGTCTGAAAATTCTGACTCGAATCATGGCGCCATGGGAATGAAGAAAGCGCTCGGGGTCTTGGATTTAACCGCATTGGGAATTGCCGCAGTCATCGGAGCAGGGATCTTTTCGACTATTGGAACCGCGGCTGCTGCAGGTGGTCCAGCTGTAGTCTTCTTGTTTTTTTTCACCGCAATTGCGTGCGCATTTTCTGCTTTTTGTTATGCGGAATTTGCCTCTTCCATTCCCGTTTCCGGTTCTGCGTATACCTATGCTTATGCTTCTTTGGGCGAGCTGCTTGCCTGGATCATTGGTTGGGATCTTTTAATGGAATACGCCATTGGAAATATTGCAGTTGCAATTTCTTGGAGTGATTATTTTACATCGTTACTGGAAGGGTACGGAATGCATCTTCCTGCCTGGATCACCATGGACCTTCTCACGGCTTCCCGTGGATACGATACCGTTCAAGCGGCTTTAAATTCGGGCACTGCATTTGCTGATCTTGTATCCAGAGGAATTTCACCTTCAACGATCACCGCTTATCAGGCATGGGTCGATGCTCCGCAAGTTTTCGGAGTTCATTTCGTGGCAGATATTCCTGCCATGCTGGTGACCGCTCTGGTGACCTATATTGTCTATATCGGTATTCAAGAATCCAAACGGGTCAACAACATCATGGTTTTGCTCAAACTCATCGTCTTGATGATGGTGATCGGAGTGGGCGCATTTTATGTGAAGCCTGAAAATTTTTCACCTTTTAGTCCCAATGGAGTCACAGGGGTATTAAAAGGAGTCTCAGGAGTTTTCTTCGCCTACATCGGTTTTGATGCGATTTCGACAACTGCGGAAGAATGTAAAAATCCGCAACGTGATCTTCCCCGGGCCATGATGTATGTCTTAGGGGTTTGCACGGTGATTTATATTGCAGTGGCGTTGGTACTGACCGGAATGGTGAAGTATGACCAACTTGCGGTGGGAGATCCACTATCGTTTGTCTTTGGTCCAGAGGGAGTGAATGTTCATTGGATTTCAGGTTTGGTCGGACTCAGTGCAATCGTTGCCATTTTTACCGTCCTTCTCGTATTCCAGTTGGGTCAACCTCGGATTTGGATGGTGATGAGTCGAGATGGACTTTTGCCTCGAATATTTTCAAAACTGCATCCCAAATATCAAACACCATCTTTTTCGACGATCGTTACTGGGCTCTTTGTCGGAATTCCTTGCATGTTTATGAATCTCACCGAAGTCACTGACCTTTGTTCCATCGGAACATTGTTCGCCTTTGTCTTGGTGTGTGCGGGAGTGCTTCGTATGGATCCGAATCGACCAAAAGTGGCTGGTCGTTTTTATACTCCTTACATTAATGGTAAGTATATTTTTCCCGGTCTGACTTTGTTGTCAGGAATCCTGAGTTTGTATTT
>CAZZLF010000243.1:0-3684 GCA_964654965.1 uncultured Bdellovibrio sp. | reverse complement strand
AACACGCTAAGGTTTTATTACATAAATAACTGAAATTATTAGTATTATTTATATTTTTTAAATAACAACAATATAGTTGACTCAAGAGCGCGGTTGATGCTATAAACTCAGCGATCGTCATTCGTTAAGGTTTTGACGCGGAGGTAATTTTAAATGCGTTTAACATCAAAAGGTCGCTACGCAGTACGTGCAATTTTGGATCTGTCTTTCAACTCAAACGGTAAGCCGGTTCGTCTTCAGGAAATCTCTGACCGTCAGAACATCTCACTCCATTATCTAGAGCAGTTGTTCCGCCGTCTTCGTAAGGGGTCAGTGGTAAAGAGCGTTCGTGGTCCGGGCGGTGGTTACGTCCTTGCTCGTTCCATGGATGAAATTTCCGTAAAGGAAGTTTTGACCAGCGTGGGTGAAAATATCAATCCAGCTAAAGATCTTATCGGTACAGGTGATTTGAAGAGCGATACTGTGGAATTCGTTCTCACTAAAACTTATTTTGAAAATATGGGCACCATCATGCAGGAATATCTCACTACGACTTCTGTCGGAGATCTTCTTCGCAAGGCGCGTGGCCAACAAGAACTTCCCAAGTCTGCAGGTCAGCTCCTGAACAAGGCTGCTCCAGCTACCGGAGCGACAATCGATGTGGCAAAAGAGCGTCCGGTATCTTGATCATAATGCCAGCAGCGGCGTAACCGGGTCTGTTCGAAAAAAACTCATTGAATTTCTGGAGCGAACCGAGATTCGGTTTGCGAATCCTTCCAGTCAACATCGGCTGGGCCAGCAATCTCAACAGCTTTTTCAAAAAGCTGCGATGAAAATCGCAAGTTCTTTCGGCAAAAACGTTAATTCGAGTGATCTGGTTTTTACTTCCTCTGGTACCGAAGCCAATCAAACGGTGCTTCGCTCTGCAATGAAAAGTCATTCGCTTTTGATCATCGGAGCGGGTGAGCATGGCGCAAGTCACGATTTGATTCAGGAAGTTCCAGAAGGCATTCGTTGCATTGAGCTTCCTCTTCTTTCCAGTGGTCAATATGATTTAGAATTTCTTCAAAAACTATTGTCCAATGAAAAGCAGAATGGATGCCGTAACGTTTTCTTAAGCCTGTTCTGGGCTAACAATGAAACCGGCGTCATTACTCCTTTAAAGACTCTTGAACGCATTATTCAAGCTTCAGAACTTAAAGTCACCTTGCATCTGGATGGAGCCCAAGTCTGGGGAAAACTGCATCTGGATCTCGATCAAACTCCAGCCGATTATGTGACGTTTTCTTCTCATAAGATCGGAGCTCCAGCGGGAACCGGAGTGATTTGGGTTCGTCCCGGATCAAAATTGCAGTCGTTGCTTCTGGGTTCACAATCGAACGGTCGTCGCGGAGGTACAGAAAACCTGATCGGAATTTTGTCGACTTCATTTGCCGTGGAAGAATTAAACCCTTCTCTGTATGCAGACCGTGTTTTACCTCTACGGGAGCGTTTAGAGGCAGGAATTCGACAGTTATCCATTAAAACGGGGAGAAATATTCGAATTTGGTCTGCAGAAACCTCTCGCATTCCAAATACCTCAAGAATTAGTTTTTCAGGATTTGAAAACGATGAAAACTGGGTTCAGTTGCTCGATTTAAAGGGCATTGCTGTCAGTCACGGAAGTGCTTGCCAGAGTAAGGTGCTGAAACCTTCCAGGGTCTTATTGGCAATGGGAGCCACTCATGGAGAAGCTTTGAATGCGATCCGGGTATCATTGGGAATGGATTCTCAGGTGAGCGATGTGGATGAGTTTCTCATGGCTATTCGCGAGATTTTAAGGGAAAAGAGTGGGCGATCATGAAAGAAAAGATTCTGGTTTCCCTCAATGGAGCTGAGAGCAGTCTTGTTGCCGCGTGGCTTTTGAAAAAACAGGGTTTTCAATTGCGCGGTATTGTTTTTGATATATCTGAAAATTCAAAACGAAAAGAAGAGCTTCGCCAAAGAATTTCTGATTTTGAGAGAAAGCTCGGAATTTCTATTCAAGTCATGGACTGTGCTCGCGAAGCACGTGAACTGGTTGAAAAAGAAATCAGTCAAGGTGTCGAGCGGGGATTCCGGTATGATCTGAAAACCATTTTTCATCAGCGATTTCTTTTTCCAAAACTTCTCATGATGAGGGACCACTTCAAGTTTGATAAAGTGGCTACAGGGCATCAGGTGAATGTGCAATTGAAGCCGCTCGATCAAAGTGTGAATGTGATCCGCAATGAAATTCGTAAAGAAGATGAAACGAGTTTACTCGTGGGAATGACCCAGAATGAATTGCGTTTTTTTGAGTTTCCTCTTGGTACGATTCCAAAAAGCATGATCCATAAACTTTCAGAAGAACTCAAACTTGGAAATGAGCATTCTCCCCATCTCGCGAAATATGAATTGGAGCATGAAAATCGGAAAACGGAATCAAATCAAAAAGAACCCGTTTCCGAAAATATGAATGATCCCGAAGATGCGTCCTTGTCACTATTCGGAGACTTTGTGAATTCGATTGTTTTTGATGTGTTTACCAGCCAAAAGCAGGCATTTGATGGAAAAGTCGAAGATAGAACCATCCATGAAGTCTGGCTTGAAAATGCGTCCTGGTTTTCAGGTCAAGATCTGGGGTTCAGGGTTAAGAAATGTTTGATGAGTTGGGCGCATGAAAAACAACCGGTTCCAGTTCAAGTCATGCAATTCGAAGGTGGCGGACTTAAAGTACTTTGTGAACAACCTCTGACCGGAGTTCATGCAAATCTGATTGCCGGTGATCCAGTCACGTTGTTGGATGGAGATCTGGTTCTGGGTGGAGCGAGGGTCATTCAATGTCTTTAAAGTTCATGGTTAAAACTCTGGGCTGCAAGGCAAACTACTCTGACGGGCAGTTGCTGGAAGTCGGCTTGATCAAGCAGGGATGGATTCCCACTCAAGACCCTGCAGAAGCCGATTATGTGGTGGTCAATTCCTGTACCGTGACCAATGAAGCAGATCTGCAGTCGCAAAAAATGGTGAAGGATGCAGTTAAAAAAAATCCTCACGCCAAGGTGATCTACACCGGGTGTGCCGCCGAAGTGGACCCTGAGCTGGCGCTTAAAATTCCTGGTATCACCGCTGTCGTTGGAAACCAAAATAAAGATCAAGCGGCGAAACTGATTGCGGAATCCGTTGAAAAATCTGTTCAGGAATCCGATAAACCCTTGATTCTTGGCGGCGTCACCAACTATGCAGAGTTGATTTCGAGACATCCGACCGAGCGAGAGTGGGCAATGCCTGATAGTGCGATGGATGAAGTGTTAAAGTTGAATCCAGATCACTCTACTTACCGCACTAGGGTTTTCATTAAGATTCAGGAAGGATGCAATTCTTTTTGTACTTATTGCATTATTCCCTATGGAAGAGGTCCTGCACGGAGTCTTCCGCTGGAAACGATTTTAAAAAATATCAAAGAATTGGTTGCGAATGGAATTCAAGAGATTGTACTGACCGGAACCAATATCGGTGATTATGGAATCGATTGGGCTGGGGCTTCTCAAATTGATGAACTCATCGAAGCTATTTTAAACCAGACCGCACTCAAACGCTTAAGAGTGAGTTCCCTGGATCCCACTGAAATTTCTGAGAAAATGATTCAAATGATGGAAGAGAATGAGCGTTTCTGCCCTCATTTTCATCTCTCTCTTCAAAATATTC
>CAZZLF010000242.1:0-3703 GCA_964654965.1 uncultured Bdellovibrio sp. | reverse complement strand
AGAGATGGACGGATTTCTTTAAAAAATGCACCGATTTTAACCTTTGCGTATTTCATTGCCGGAAAGATCACCATCAAAACAAAAACAATCAGCGCCAGATAAAGAGTTCCCACCATTTTTAGCATCGGGACCATAACCTGCCATCCGTGTTCTGCAACCGCTCCTGCCATCGCAGCCCCCACCCCGATCGGGGCGAACTTCATTACCAGATCAGTAAAGCGGAACATCACATCGTTCAAGCTTTGGCAGAAAGTGAGAATGGGTTTTCCTTTTGCTCCCGCCATCATCACCGCGATTCCGAAAAGAACCGAGAACAACACAATTTGAAGAACGTCTCCTTTGGAGGCTGCTTCAAAAAAGTTATGAGGAAGAAGGTGCTCCACAAATCCAGCAAAAGTTAATTTGGTCTCAGCCAGCTTGCTTGCCGCATCCCCTGAACCAGCGAGACTCAGTCCATCCCCTGGTCGAAACCAGTTCACAAATCCAAGGCCGATAAAAAGCGCCAGGGTCGTTGCTACTTCAAAATAAATCATAGCCTTGAGACCCATTCTTCCCAGCCCAGAAACGCTTCCTGCAGAATTAATTCCCAGAACAATCGAAGCAAACAAGAGCGGCGCTATGATGCACTTCACCCCGTTTAAAAAAACCGCCCGAAATGGCTTGATGTATTCCACCCAACCAGGGAGGTAAACCCCCATCAAAAAGCCCAAAATAAGAGCGATAAAGATCCAAGTCGTGAGTTTGAAGTTTTTGATTCGCTTAAGCATTCCCCCATTTTGCACTAAGACACCGAACTTTCTACAAAAAAGGGGCTAGACAAAGAATCAGAATGCCGCTAGATTGGGGTTTCCTTTACATGCGGGGGCGTAGTTGAGTTGGTTACAATGACGCCCTGTCACGGCGTAGGTCGTGGGTTCGAGCCCCATCGCTCCCGCCATTTTAAAAAGATCGCAAGATCGACCGTGGCAGAATTAAATTCAATCCTTTCTTACCTCTACCGTTTAAACAAGAATTCCTCATTGAAATCATTGAACTGCACAGTATTCTAGATTCATGCAAAAAAACAAAAAATGGATCATTGCTGGAATTGCAACTTTAGCCCTCGTTCTCGGCGCTGTTTTCTTTTTCAAGCCAACATCATTTCATGAAGTTCAAAACCTGGAAGTCAAAGATCTTCAAGTAGGGACAGGATCGGAAGCAATTGCGGGAAAAAAAATTACTGTTCACTATTCGGGTTGGCTCACTTCGGGCAAAAAATTTGATTCCTCATTTGACCATAATGCTCCATTTAGCTTTGAGCTCGGAACTGGAAGGGTCATTCAAGGCTGGGATAAGGGCATTGTCGGCATGAAAGTCGGTGGAAAACGCCGGCTCATGGTTCCACCGATGTTTGGATATGGCTCTAACGGAGTTGGAAAAATCATTCCACCCAATTCTACCTTAGTTTTTGAAGTAGAACTTTTGAATGTCGAGTGATTTTCAGGTAGCGTCTGAAACCGATGAACCCATCGGACTTTGAAGAATCTTTTGAACTAGTAGAATTAAAATCGGGGCATAAAAGCATCCGATTGACCAATACCCTACAAACCTTTCATCCGGGCATCGGCCCACAAGCTGAAGCACAAATTCTCTATATTGATGGACAAAAACTAAAAGAACGATGCTCCACACCGGGTAAATTCATTATTTGGGATGTTGGATTGGGAGCTGCTGCCAATGCAGTATGCGCCATCGAAGCTCTTCAAAATTGTGAAGCAGAAGTTGAAATTCACAGTTTCGAACAAACTTTAGGGCCACTGAATTTTGCACTAACCCACGCTGAGGAACTTCAGTATCTTTTATCGCATCAGAACCATATTCAAACTCTGATAGAGAACCATTCGGTAGAAATTCATCCTCGATTAAAATGGATTCTTCATCTGGGAGATTTTCGTAAAATCATGCCTAGCGAAAACATCCCCTCCCCGAACGCTATTTTTTATGACCCGTATTCAATCGCCGTGAACCCAGAGCTTTGGACGATTGAGTTGTTTCAAAAAATTCGTTCGCGCTTAAATGATTCCGAAACGTGCATCCTGACTAATTATACCCGATCGACTGCACTGAGGGCGACCCTCTTACTGGCCGGATTTTATGTTGGTTACGGTCCGACGATCGGAGAAAAAGAAGAATCCACCATTGCCTCAAATCGACTTGAAATGATCGAAAAACCACTGGATGAACGCTGGCTGAATCGGGTCAAAGCATCTCAAAACGCGAATCCAATCCGCGGCTCTAGCCAATCTTATGGTCCTATTTCAGAAGAGGATTATCAATTATTGCTTACTCAAAAACAATTTCAGCATCCAATGCGCTGATCTTTCCGTTGGTAAATTTCCAAAGCGGCGTGCGTCCAATATAATGGATCATTTTTTTATCCTTCAAATCCATGAAGATATGAATCGGATCCACAATCAGTGAAACGAGAATACTCGACGGTTTCATCCTCACTTCCATCACTACTTGCCCGTTTTTGGTGGTCATCTGTTTTTTCCAAAATTTGAACTGGATGATTTCCCTAAGTTCCATCACGGCAAGTTTTGCATAAACCGTTTCATCTTTCAGGATTGCATCCCAATTCTCAATGATGAAGTCCTCAGCCAGGGCACCTGAAATCAAATTTAAAGGCAACTTTTCATTTTCTTCTTTTGGTTTTTCATTGGAATCAGACGTGAGACCACGGGTTCGAAGAAAAACCCGATCCTCTTTGACCTCAAGTTCAAGATGGCGTTTCGTTTGTTGAACATCATCGGCCTGAAAAAGGGGCATCGAACCTTTGGAAAGAATTGTTTCAGAAAAAATCAAATTTCCCTGAGGATCAAACGCCTTGGTTTCCGTGCTCACCTTTTGGTCTGCAAGTTTTTGTTTTTTCGTTTTTTGAATGTAAAGCAATGGTCCGTCTGTCTTGCCAATCTCATAAAGCTTTAACGTCCGAATCGTTTCAGGAATCGGCGTCGGCGTGCTGGTAGGAGTCGCCTTCAGTAGTTTTGCATCAGCATTCAAAAAAGCCAGAGACAGAATCAAAATCGAATTCCACATCATGGGTAAACCTCAGTGGAACTGACGGGTTGTTTTCGACATGTAATAGTCAAAATTCCCTTCAAAAGTGTTCAGCTGCCCCTGATCGACTTCAAAAACGCGATTCGCAATAGCCTTCAAGAAGTGGCGATCGTGACTGACCATGATGATCGTTCCATCAAAATTCTGAAACTGTTCAAGCAACACTTCGCGAGACTTGATATCCAAGTGATTGGTCGGCTCATCCAAAATCAAAAAATTCACCGGTTTGGCTAAAATAGTCGCCAGCACCACACGGGATTTTTCTCCTCCGGAAAGAATTCCAATTTTTTTATAGACATCGTCATCGCTGAAATTGAATGCACCCAAAAGATTTCGAACATAACCAATGGTTGCATGAGGAATGCGGTCACAGATTTCATCAAAAATGGTTTTATTCGGATTTAAAACATCGAGCGCACTTTGGCTAAAGTACCCTACTTGAACACTGCCCCCTACATTGCAAACACCCTGGGTTGGCTGAACTTCTCCTGCCATGATTTTCAATAGAGTCGATTTACCCGCTCCGTTGACCCCCACCACAGCTACTTTGTCGAGGCGTCGAACCAGGCCGAGCCGTCGTCGAGCACCCGCGCCTTCAGCGCGT
>CAZZLF010000241.1:1525-3708 GCA_964654965.1 uncultured Bdellovibrio sp. | reverse complement strand
CAGGATGCACTGATGCTTCCAACGAAATGGGACGGAGAAATCATTGCCCGTGGAGCAATGATCCTCATCTTTGCATTTACCGGAATGGAAAGTGCATTGATCCCAAGTGGAGAAATTGAAAATCCTGAAAAAACACTCCCAAGAACTCTCCTTTTATCTTCAACACTGGTTTTGATTCTTTATCTTGGCGTTCAATTCGTGAGTCAAAGCGTACTCGGCCCTGAACTTGGTCAACCCGGCATTTCGCCCTTGGCGATGACGGCAGAAAAAATCCTAGGTCCCACTGGATCATTGATATTGGGGATCGGAGCCGTGTTCTCAACCTTCGGCTACTTAAGTGCAATGACACTCAGTTTGCCTCGCAACTTATTGGCGTTTGCAGAAAATGGGTATTTACCCAAGAGATTCGCGAAACTTTCTGAAAAATCAAAAGTTCCCGTATTTGCAATTTGGACACAGGTGTTTGTCACTTTCGTTCTTGCTGTTACCAACCAATTCGAAAAGTTGGCTTTATTGGCAAATCTTTCGGCAATCTTGATGTATTTAATCTGCGCAATTGCTGCGATCAAACTCACAAGAACGAATTCTAACCTGAGTTGGCTCAACTCTATCATTCCTATCGGAGCCATGATCACCATGATGTTTTTACTGACCAGCGTAACGACTCAGGAATGGGTCGGAGTTCTCTCTTTATTAGTGATTTGTTCCATGGGTTATCAATGGAAAAAATTTAAGTCACTTTCGCGGTAGTAATGATCTTGGAAAGAATTCGAGGAAAAAACCGTTTGAGATAAATCGCCAGAACTTCTCGAAAGCCGCCAATATAGATTTCCTCTATTTCAGCATCAATCGCCCGAATCATTTTTTGGGCAAAGACTTTTGGATCCATTCCATTTGCAGTGGTTTCATCCATCTGCTGATGAAGAGAACCATCAGCCCTGAGGGCATTCAATGACAAATTCGTACGCACATATCCAGGACAAACAATGGTTACCTTGATTCCCCTTTGAGAAACTTCGGCACGAAGAGAATCAAAAAAACCGTGGAGCGCATGCTTGGAAGCCGCATATCCAGATCTCACCGGAGTACCGATCTTACCCACTACACTGGTTACTACGACAAAATGACCAGATTTTCGCTCCAACATTTTAGGCAAGAGCGCTTTAGTCAGATGGACCGTTCCCATGAAGTTCACTTCCATCAGTTTTCGATAAACCGCCATAACTGTGTCTTTTACCAATGAACGCTGGGAAACCCCACCATTGTGTACAACGATATCTACAGCAGCAAAACGGGATTCAATTTCAACCATCGCCTTGTCGATGGAATGCGGGCTAGAAAGATCCATCTGGATGACGATTGCTTCGGCACCATGAGTGACACATTGGGCACTTACTTTTTCGAGTTTTTCAATATCTCTCGCCACCAGAATCAGTCGCACATGCTTCAGCTTGGACCACTCCACAGCAAGTGCCTCCCCGATTCCAGAAGAGGCGCCAGTGATTAGAATTGTTTTTTTCATGAATCAATCCATCAATCAAATACTAGGCAGAGCATTGATCAGCTTGGCCAAATCAAAATCTTTTTCAGAAATTCCACCTTCATCATGAGTCGTAAGAGCAAGCGTAACTTTGTTCCATTGGATTAAAATGTCAGGGTGGTGATTTTTCGATTCCGCAAATAAACCCACCGCCTGAACAAAGATCAAGGATTGTGGAAAACCGGAAAAATTGAAAACTCTCTCTATTTCACCCTTTGGAGTCAGTTTCCAACCAGGAATATTTTTTAATTCCATTTCAATCTGGCTTGGCGTGAGTTTCATGGTCTTGCTCCTGAAGTTAAAGGTTGATCACTCGGAAAGTGGCAGGCTGCCTGATGGATTTCATTTTCTCCAACTTTCAAAAGTGCAGGGATTTCCTGTTTACATTTATCTTTTGCCACCGGACATCTTGGATGAAAATAGCACCCGGATGGAGGGTTGAGTGGTGATGGAACATCTCCCTGAAGGATCACTCGCTCTTTCTTATGAAGCGGGTCAGGAATCGGAATCGCCGAAAGCAAGGCCTTGGTATAAGGATGCTTGGGCGCAGTATACAAATCCTCTCCCTCAGCAATTTCTGCAACTTTCCCGAGATACATGACTGCGACTCGATTTGAAATGTGTTCTACGACCTTCAAATCGT
>CAZZLF010000241.1:0-1515 GCA_964654965.1 uncultured Bdellovibrio sp. | reverse complement strand
ATAGGTAAGCTTTAACTCTTTTTGCAAATCTTGAAGCAAGTTCACGATCTGTGCCTGAATTGAAACATCCAAGGCAGAGACCGGTTCATCGCAAACAATAAAATCAGGTTCCACGGCCAAAGCACGAGCAATACAAATCCGCTGTCTCTGCCCTCCTGAAAATTCATGAGGATAACGAGTTAAAGATTCTCGACGCAAACCAACCAGATCAAACAGTTGGTAAATGCGCTTCATTTTTTCATCCCGCGTTTTTGTCAGCTGATGAATCTCCAGGGGCTCAGCAAGAATCTCTTCAATGGTCATGCGCGGATTCAAGGATGCAAATGGATCTTGAAAAATGATCTGCATGTTCCGACGCAATTTTCTCATCTCTTGATGATTTAATTTTGTAATGTCTTGACCCTTGAAAAAAACCTCTCCAGAAGTTGGTTCGATCAATCGAAGAATGGAACGACCCAAAGTTGATTTTCCACAACCGGACTCACCGACCAGCCCAAGCGTCTCTCCTTTATAAATATCGAAAGAAACATTTTGAACTGCCTTGACGGAACCGACTTCGCGACCAAAAAAACCTCCCTTGATGGGAAATGTTTTCACTAGATTGCGAACCGACAGCAACAATTCTTTGTTTTCCGCGCTCATCTTGAAACCTCCGCGATCTCTTCAGCACGCGCACACCGCACTTCTCGCCCTGCAGCGGTCTTGACCGTTTTCAATTCGGGTTCTACTTCCTGACAAACAGAAGTTACATACTTGCAACGCTCTTGAAAACGGCAGCCTTTCGGCAAATCCAGCAGACTCGGCACAATACCAGGAATCGGCTCCAGTCGGTTTTTTTTGACTTTTCCTGTTGGGTCTTTGCTGAGAATCGGAATGCTGTTGAGCAACCCTTGTGTATAAGGATGTTTTGGGTGTGCAAAAATATCTTTTACCGGAGCCCTTTCCACGACTTTTCCAGCATACATCACGACCACTTCATCTGCCATTTCCGCAACCACTCCCAAGTCGTGAGTGATCAACATGATCGACATGCCCATTTTTTGTTGAAGATCCCTTAAAAGGTCAAGAATTTGAGCTTGAATGGTTACGTCCAACGCAGTCGTTGGTTCGTCTGCGATGAGAATTTGAGGATTACAGGAAAGAGCCATTGCAATCATCACTCTCTGCCTCATTCCTCCGGACAGCTGATGAGGATAATCAAAAACTCTTTTTTCAGGTGCTGGGATTCCAACCAGCTTCAACATGGAAACCGCTTTATCCAATGCTGCGCTTTTGGAAAGGTCCTGGTGAAGACGAATTGCTTCAATCAACTGGTTGCCCACGGTAAAAACCGGGTTCAATGAAGTCATCGGCTCCTGAAAGATCATTGAAATTTCATTTCCCCTGATCTTGCGCATTTCATCCATGGAGAGCTGGAGAAGATTTTTTCCTTTGTAGTTAATTTCGCCGCCAACGATTTTTCCTGGAGGGCTGGGAATGAGCCTCATGATTGAAAGTGAGGTCACGGACTTTCCA
>CAZZLF010000240.1:0-3761 GCA_964654965.1 uncultured Bdellovibrio sp. | reverse complement strand
GTGTTGGCATTTTACCTTGCTTTTTAAACTGGGTCAATTTATTTATTTAAATGGGCGCTATATATTTAAAAATAGGGTTAACTAAGGGTGATCGCAGTGTTTGTTTGCCAGGTTGCAGATAGAAAAAAGGCAGTATGGCTCTCGCTGTCACCGGGAATTCAAAAAGCAAAAATGAAAGGCTGCCCAACTTGACATTTCTCCCCAGAATCGAAGAAGATGATTCCTGATCAAGTTCAAAGACTTAGGCGTCACGATAAGGATAACACCATGAGCCCAATTCAAAAACCGATTCACTTTACCAATTCAAAAACCTTTCAAAAGGAATTGTTCCGTCCGATGTCGCCCGGAAAAGTGAAAATGTATTCCTGCGGACCCACCGTTTACGGATTCATTCATATTGGTAACCTGCGAGCAGCACTCACGGCGGATTTGTTTTATCGCATGTTTTTGCGTTTTGGATACGAGGTGACTTACGTTCGGAATTATACCGATGTGGACGATAAAATCATCAAGAAGGCTAATGCTGAAAATACGACCTGCGACCTGATTACCAGCCGATATATCGATGAAGTTGAAAAAGATTATGCCCTCGCCGGACTTGCTGAGCCCACCCATAAAACCAAAGTGACCGAACACATGCCTGAGATCATTCACATGATTGAAGACATCTTGAAAAACGGTAAAGCCTACACCGCTGAAGATCCTGAAGGGATGGATCCTTTGGCAAAAGAAGTGTTTTTCTCGATCAATGATTTTCCCACCTACGGTCAGTTATCTCGCAAACCCCTTGAGGAATTAAGGGCGGGGGAGCGTGTGGAAGTGAATTCAAAAAAGAAGAACCCGGCAGACTTTTCCCTCTGGAAGCCTGCAAAAGCCGGAGAACCGTCTTGGAATTCTCCTTGGGGTAAGGGGCGTCCGGGGTGGCATATCGAGTGTTCTGCCATGGCTTGTAAATGGCTTGGTCCGCAAATGGACATTCACCATGGAGGAGAGGATCTGATTTTCCCCCATCATGAAAACGAAATCGCACAATCGGAAGCGGCAACGGGAAAACATCCTTACGTGAACCTTTGGGTTCACAATGCTTTTTTGAATTTTGACGGTGAAAAGATGTCCAAGAGCCTTGGAAACATCGTTAGTGCGCGTGATTTTCTCGCTGAATTTGGCGGCGAACTCACTCGAATGATGTTTTTCAGTGTTCACTATCGTTCTCCATTTGACATTAATCCAGCCATCATTGACCAGGCGATGACGAATCTCGAGCGACTGTATGAAGCCAAGAAAAAGGCTGAGGAAACCCGGGTGAAGAAAATGTTAATTCCTGACCCCCGCGCAGAACAGGTCTGGGGTGGATTCATGATCGACTGTGATCGTGCCCGGAACGCGATTCTTGATCATTATGCCAATGATTTGAATACTCCGGGTGCATTGTCTGAAATTTTTAGCCTTTCTCGAGAATGGAACCGTTGTTCTAGTGAGCCGAATGCCTTGAACACCCCGACAGCTATTTTAGCGGCAAATGAATTCATCAAGGTGATCGAAGAAGACATCGGTTCGGTGATTGGACTGGGTAAATCCTCTTCAGAATCAGCATTAGCGAAAATTCAAGCCATACGCCTTAAAAGAGCCCAAAAAGAGGGTAGGGCTGTGCTTTCTGACGAGGAAATCGAAATCTTGCTCGTCCAGCGCCGCGATGCTCGCTCCCAGAAAAACTTCAAACGTTCGGATGAAATCCGGGACGAACTTCTCGCAAAAGGGGTGGAAATCAAGGATTCACCTCAGGGAACCACCTGGGTTCGCAAATAAGTGAATGAATTTCATTGAGTTAGGCTCCCGCTAATTTTTATTCAAGTAAACTCATCCTGTATTGATTTATTACATAATTTTTGTTAAATTCACGGCGCTTCATTGAGAGAAGGAGACGCCCGATGAAAAAGATTCCTGTTTTGTTTTTGGTTCTGACAGCGCTGGTGATGACGGCTTCGGCAAATGCCGCTTATCAATCTCAAACGCTGATTCGTTTTTCGAATGGTTTGATACAAACACTCCCTGCTGTAACCGTTCCTGAATATCTGATCTATGTTCCCGGACAAAAAACTCCGACAAAAATTTCCAATGCGGCTCTGCTTTATGACAAGAGAAATCCACTCCCACCGATGACGGTGATGGGTGCAAATTACGGATTCATGTCCAATGGTGTTTTGGTCACCGTCAGCGAATCTGGTTCACTTTATTATAAAGGAAAGATCTCTTATCAGCCTTCCCAGAACGGTGGAAATTATTTCATCAACAAGGGAACAAATGAAGTGATCACGATTGATTCCGAAGGTTATTTCAATGCGACGGGAAAAATTGCCACAAATCTGAGAATCCTGGGTGGAAATTTCTACATTGACCAGGCTGGAACCTTGACCACGATCAAGCATTCTGGAATCGCTCCGGGAAATCCAATCGGGCAAGTGACCCAAAAAGACGGATGGAATTTCAATGACGTCGTAAAAGCTGGCGGAAATTTCATGGTCAAAACGGATGGAACAATCATTGCTATCGATTCTGAAACAGGTTTTTTTACGGATGCGCAGAAAGTGGATTCTTATCCGATGCAACTGGGTGGAAACTATTTCATCGGGCAAGATCATATTCTCTACACCGTCAGTAACAAGGGATTGGTTCGTAAGTGGCAACTCATAAACGGAGAGATGAAAACTTTTGGTTACTCCTACATGATCGATGCTGACGGAGATTTTATTTTTGTGGATGGAAATGGAAATCCACACACTTCGCTCGTCAATGTTTCAACCACCGGAATTGAAAGCAAAGTTGTGACCAAGATTACGAACAAAATCGACCAATATCTGAGCTTCACCAGGAGGACAGAATAATGAATTTCAATCGTTTAACCACCATCCAATCGGTATTGGTTTTCTCACTCACCCTGGGAACAGCAAATGCAACTGTGACCCGTGACATTCAGGCAAAAATGACCACGCTGTTGGGACACGCTCCTGCGGTAGTCAGTGTTCTCGATGCGCAAGGGCAGGGACTGAATAGCGGTACCACCAAACATCAACCCTGGAGTGGAAGCTACTGGCCGGATATCAATGGCGGAATCGCCATTCATTACCGGACTCACATGGAGCTCGGTTCAAAGTTTTATTTCTTGCTTCGTTATGACATTGCAAAAAGCCGATTGAGAAGTGATTTTAAAAATGTTTTAGAGAACGTGAACAAGTGGGACATTGAGAAGCTGAATAAGAAGCTCTCTCCTTCTGAAAAATACGATTTACTTCTCGGTGATTTGAATTTCTCTTTCACCAAATCCGTCATGGAAGAAGCCGATTTCAGGCAGAAATACCGATTGACCACGAAGCGTAGTTCATCCGGAGAAGACGCTGAGGCGGAAGGTGATGATAATGCCTACTATGAAGACGATTTTTCCACCTACAGCAAATACGATGATGTGGTTCAGTACCGTTACTGGCGTGAAAAAGGCAATAGCCTGGCTTACTGGAGCGGAATTTGCGATGGTTGGTCTCCGGCGTCGATTTATCTTCCTCGTCCTTCCAGCTCTGTCAAAGTGAAGGGTGCACTGGGGCACACCATTATTTTTTATCCTGATGATTTGAAGGCATTGGGTTCTTATCTATTTGCTCGGACCAATACACCTTATTTTACGACCATGAATTATCAATTTGCCGGTCGTAAGTGTGATGAGCGGGGTGATCCAGATCGATCCCGGGGTCGCGAACAGCCTCATCCGC
>CAZZLF010000239.1:0-3766 GCA_964654965.1 uncultured Bdellovibrio sp. | reverse complement strand
CCTTGAGCGCCTCCCTCACATTTCATCGCATAAGCACAGGCGATAGTTGGAATCACTGTTCCAAAAACCGCTGACTTCGTGACGGCGCACAGAAGGTCAAATGAATTCACAAATTGAGCAAGAGTGTTGAAATATTCTTCTGAATTGAAGTGATATTTAGTTACCGCCGTAAACATGGCGATGATGATCGTGATGGCGATAGAAATCAGTGTCAAACAAATCGTAGCGGCAGTGCAGGCAGCCCATCTTGGAAAAATATGATAAGAAACCACGTCAATTTTAAGAAGTTTGAATGCATCTAATTGTTCTGTGATTCTCATGCTGGCCAACTCAGCAGTGAGGGAGGCTCCAACTTTTGAAACCATCAGGAGTGCTGGTACCGCAATGCCAAGTTCCCTTACTACAAATTGACCTGTAAAACCTGGAATCATGGACACATTACTCAGGGCAAAATCCATGTGCCATGCAATTTCACTGGTCATGACTAGACCCGTGAAGCCGGTAGCGATGGTGATGATGGGCAAACTTCCGATTCCAATCGTTTCCATCTGGTTCATGATATCCAACTGACGGTGGGGGCCCTTCATCAATTGTTGAATCAGTTTTTGCATGAGTTGTACTGCCAGAAGCATGGTTCGAAAATGCCGATTGAGTATGCTGGTCACCATTAGAACACCAGCCTTTCGACCATTGCTTTAGTCCAATAAAGAAGGTCGTGAATCCACTCGAGTAATGATGAAGAAATAAAATTTCCAACAACAATATAAACGTTGATATAGATAGCCGATTCGGTCACTGCTTTTCCAACACCGCGAGCACCACCGCTGGCAGTGTAACCCTTGTAAGTTGAAACATTGGCCACAATCGTACTGAAGATAATAGAACGGACTAGTCCTTCAAAAATCGTCCAAGGTCCTGCAAACCTTGGAATCGAAGAAATATACTGATACATGTTCATGCCGCTGAAAGACTGAGCAACCAGAATTGAGCCCAGTACGCTTACTGAGAGTCCGATGGCAAGTAGAACGACCGAGGAAAGAACAATGGCGACAAAGCGGGGAATGATCAGATATTGGATGGGGCTGACTCCAAGGCTTTCCACCGCATCAATTTGTTCGGTAACACGCATATTTGCAAGTTCTGCGGTTGTAAAGGCGCCAATTTTACCAGCCAGTAAAAACGAAATGATCATCGGTCCGATTTCCCGGATCGTAGCGGATGTATTAAGCCCGCCTAATAGAGTTTGAGCATCAAAGCGCTTGAGCATGACATCAAACTGAAGTACTAAAATTGCCCCTACGAAAATTCCTGCAAAAATGACGGTGCCCAGGGTGCGTGTGGATACTTCAGCGATTTGTTGAATGATTGCTTCCTTGTATCCTGAGGTCCTGCGATAAGTTCTTAGGATTCTCAGGAAAAAAATCCAACCTCCACCGAGTTCCTCAAAGGTCTTAATGATCGAACCCTGTAGTTTTTCATAAATCACTTTAAGAGTGTTCGTTGTTCCCTCAAATGCGTCTGTAACCTTGTTGCCGATTTTCATCGATCCACACTCCAATTAGGAGGAAGTAGTTCCATCGTTTCTTTGAAGAAATCCATCACGAGAGGAATCTTGCTTTGAGTTACTTCTTTTGGGGGAGCCATCAGCAAAATTTTTCCTTGATCGAGAAACATGATTTTATCTGCAATCGAAAGTGCACAGGCCATATCGTGAGAGACAATGATGCTGGTCACGTTTAGTTTTCGTGAAAGTTCTGAAATTAAAGCATTGATGGAGCTGGTGCTGAGCGGATCAAGCCCGGTGGTTGGTTCATCAAACAGCAGATATTCCGGTCCTGGGGCGAGGGTTCTGGCCATCGAGACCCGTTTTTGTACTCCATAAGAAACTTCATGAGGGAAAAGATCCAGGATTTCTGGTTCTAGATGAACCAAGGAAAGTTTTTCGAGAACAATTTCTCGAATTTCTTGTTCGCTTAATTTCTTTCCTATTTTGATTTGATACTGTTTTGATCGAAGTCCGAATGCAATATTGTCGAAATTCGTTAGTGAATCTAATAGTGCAGGATGTTGAAAGACCATTCCGCACCGTTGTCGAACCAGGGTAAGTTCGTCCATTTTTTCACGAGTATTCATCGAGCTTACTTCAAATTGATCAACAAATACTTTTCCAGCATCAGGGGCAAAGACACCGATGATGTGTTTCAATGTGACCGATTTTCCCATTCCGCTCTTGCCCAATACGAACAAGATCTCACCCTTTTTGACTTCAAATGAAACGTCATCGAGAATTTTTTTGGATCCAAACTTCTTGTAAACGTTTTCAAAACGGATACTCACAATCCAGCTCCCAATGCGTTAGAGTAAATAAATTTTCTTAATTCCTGGTCGTTGGTATTTTTAACTTCAAGAGGAGAACCGAACATCTTCAGACTTTGATTCGAGCAAAAAGCGATCTGATCTGAAATTTGATAAGCTCGTTGAAGGTCATTGGTTACAACCACCATCGTTGAAAGATATTCCGATTGCAATTCCATCATCAGATCGGCGATGGATCGCGAAGTGATTGGATCCAGGCCGGCAGTAGGTTCATCATAAAGAATGACTTCGGGCTCAATGATTAATGCTCGGGCAATTCCCAAACGTTTTTGCATTCCGCCTGAAATTTCATCGGGAAAAAGTTTTGCCGCATGATCAAGCCCAACAGCTTTTAGCATTTTCATTGAACGATCTACTGCTTCATCACCGGTGATTTTGAGCGTCTCAGAAAGGGGGATTAAAAGATTTTCGAGTAAATTAACCGAGTCAAATACTGCATTTTTTTGAAATAGCATGCTGACTTTGCTGGAGTTTACGGTAACAGAACCTTTTGTGGGAGTGATCAGCCCTGCAATGATCTTGAGCAGTACGCTCTTGCCGCTACCTGAAGGACCGATAATGGAGACGGAAGTATTAGCCTGAACGCTGAGATTCACGTGCTCCAGGATCAATCGTTCCTTAAATCGCACTTCAATTTCATTCAAGTGAATCACAACCAAAATTGTTTCACGAAATGATAGTTTCTAAAAGAGGGATCAGGGTCTCTTGAGCAAGCAGTTTCGAGTTCAGAGTGAGAGTGGTAAATTGACGTTTTTCAGCAATTCGAGTCAGTAGTGTTAGAATTTTGCCGGTAGTGATTCTTTTTGATTCATACCATTGAAGTAAAAAATCTTTCTGATCTTCATGGACCCATGGGTGATTTTTCTCGATCTGATGTTTCAATAAATCCATCATTAAGGACTCTATCAAGTCGAGAGAAAGTTGAAGGGTTTTTTGACTGGTTGAAAAGGTTTCCACCAGGCGCATCCACTCTGATGCGGGGTTGCTCAGTAGCCCCAGAATTTGATCCCGAATTTTCCAGGTTTCATCATCCATGAAATATTGTGCTCGACTGATGCTGCCTTCAGCAGCTCTAGAGGCGATTCGAGCACGAGAAGCTTGAAATTCGGAGCCTTGGATTTGTTGAATGATCTGGTTAATTTCTGTTGGACTTAATGGACGAAGCTTAATTTCAATGCATCGGGAAAGTATGGTTGGAAGCAATCGTGAAGCATCAGTCGCTGTTAAAATAAAGATCCAGTTGGAAGGTGGTTCTTCCAGTGTTTTTAAAATCGAGTTTGCCGCTTGAACGGTCATACGGTCGGCATTAGCGATCACTACAATTTTAAATGGCTCTTCCATCGGTCCCAAGCCCAATTTGGTTTTTAATTCCCGAAATGCATCGATCTTG
>CAZZLF010000238.1:0-3776 GCA_964654965.1 uncultured Bdellovibrio sp. | reverse complement strand
AGACGAGAGTGAAGATGGAGATGGAGATGATCTAGTTGAAGAATCCAGTCTGGAGGCTGGTTCAGATACAGATCAAGATGTTGACCAAGATGCGAATACGTCATTGGAAGTCGAAACATCTGCAGAAGGAACAGAACAAACTGTTTCAGAAAATGCTCCAGCGAATGAAGCATCCATGGGAGCTATGGCTCAGCAAGCTCGCACCGGTCGTCGAAATCGTCGCCGTCGTCGTCGTGGAAAGGGTGGCGGAGCAGATGCTAACAAACGTCATCAGTTTGCTGGTGGTGAATCACACGTAGATCCAACCCTGATTCCAGGCTCCTTTAATGAGCATGTCGCAGACGTAGGCCACGTTCAAAGTGATCGTTCTGCCGTTGCCGGAGAAGATGCAAAAGTAGTTTCTACCCAAGGTGGACAGCAGCGCGGACAACAGCGCCAGCGTCCTGAATTCCGCGAACAACGCGGACGTGACCGCCGTATTAAATCCAAAAACATCCGTCCACGTGCGCAAGCAAATATTTCCGATCTTTTGAAAGAAGGACAGGAAGTGATTGTTCAAGTTGCAAAAGATCCAATCGCTACCAAGGGTGCGCGACTCACTTGTCATGTCAGCCTTCCAGGCAGACATCTGGTCTGTATGCCATCGATTGATCACGTTGGTGTGAGCAGACGAATTGAGCGCGATGATGAGCGTCGCAGACTCCGTGATTTTGTAGAAAAAAATCGTCCGAAAAAAATGGGATTCATTGTCAGAACAGCAAGTGGTGGAAAAGATCCTGAATCCTGGATCAAGCAGGATATTGAGTATCTTTCCAAGCTTTGGAAGGGCATTCGCTCAAAAGTAGACAGCGCACCTCCCGCATCCCTGGTTTACGAAGATTTGAATTCGGTTTTACGTGCCATTCGGGATTGGGTGAACGAAGACATTTCTAAAATCGTGGTTGATTCTCGTTACCATTACAATGAGCTCATCGAGTTTTCTCAGCGATTCATGCCTTCACTTGAAGATAAGATAGAGCTTTATCAAGGTGATATTCCGATTTTTGATGCTTACGGATTGTCTGCAGAACTTCACCGTTCATTGGAGCGAAAAGTTTGGTTAAAAAGCGGTGGATCGATTGTGATCGATCAAGCCGAAGCTCTCGTTGCAATTGACGTCAATACAGGCCGCTTCGTTGGAAAAACAAATCTTGAAGCCACGATTTTAAAAACCAATCTTGAAGCTGCTGAAGAAATTGCTTATCAGATGCGTTTGCGGAACTGCGGTGGAATCATCATCGTGGATTTCATCGATATGGAACGAGAAGAGAACAAGATGCGCGTATATCGCGCGTTGGATGAAGCACTGAAAAAAGATCGTGCCCGTCCTACTATTCAAAAAATTTCCGATCTTGGTCTTGTTGAAATGACCCGTAAGCGTACCCGCGATACTCTCGTTCGCTCACTCTGTGAACCATGTACTCATTGTGAAGGAAAAGGTTACACCAAGGGAGCGCGCACTGTTGCCTATGAAATTTTAAGAGAAGTAGAGCGATTGGGAGTGGATCGTGAAGCTAAAAAGATTCTGATCTCCGCCCACGAATCCGTGATTGATCTTTTGGCGATTGATTTGAGAGATGTTCTCGATACTCTCGAAAAACGTTATAACAAAACAGTTTATCTTCAGTCGATTATTGATTTTCATAACGAACAATTCGAGGTGGTCACCGATCGGACGCAGGGGAAAAAACAATCCCAGGATATTGCCCGTCAGTTGCGAATCGAGCGTGATCGTAATGAGCGCCGTGAAAAGCAAAAAAATCGTAACCGCGATGAGCGTGGAAACCGAGAAGAACGCCAGGGACGTGAGGAGCGTGGCAATCGAGACGATCGCCAGAAACAACGCCAGAATCAGAATCAAAACCAGAATCAAGTACCTAAAGGTGCATTTGTGATTCGACCAAAACCTCAATCAGAACAGGCTTTAGAAGAGCAACCGGTCGAGATGGGTGTTGAAACTTTAAATGAATTCCCGATGGATGATGCTCAATATGCCGAGCATTCTCAGGGGGAAATCAATTCTACAGCTAGCCAAACGATTTCCATTCCAGATGAAGATGATCTTAGTGATGAAGATCGTCTCGCTTATCTGAGAGCTCAAGCAGCACAGGATGCGGCCATTGCCAGCCTCAGTCAGGACGGTGCCGGCCCAAAGCACCAAGGCCAAAACCGGGGAAGACATCAACAAAACCAGAGCAACCGCAATCATCAGCAGCGCGGAAACCATGGTGGCGGCGGTGGACAAAACGGTAATCGTGGCAACAACCGAAATCAGAACCAGAATCGTCATCGACATCAACAAAACCAGAAGTTTCGTCCTAAGCATCCTGGTGGACAGGTATTAGAGCCGGGAAATGCCAGTCTGGTGGCTCCAGCAGTGTCTCAACAGCAGGCTGAACCCGTTGATTCCATCCCGAATTACGAGGTGATTTCCAAGCCTGAGAATGACGGTTCCAACTCATGATCTACGCGTTGACTTTTCAAGTGAATGAACAAATGCCGCTCCAAACTGGAGGATGTTCCCATTCGCGTGAAGATTTGATTGCTCGATTTAATGATCATTGTGCAGATTTTTTTGAGTCCGATGGTGAACCTTCGTTCTACGGTCTGACCGAGGGAGTGCTTCTTGCGGAAGAAGCTCATGAAAGAGGTTACGAGACTGAATCATGGGTTTTGGATGCGGGTGAAGCACCTCACGAACGTGATTGGATCGGTCGTGAAAAAAACCTCAGTTTGATTGGGTATTTCAAAACTGAAGAAGCGGCAATCTTTGCAAAATCATGGTTGTTACGTGAATATATTTTTACTTCTGAACCCAAAGTGACCGCTGAAAAAGAACAAGACTGGAATGCAACTTGGAAAGCTTCCTTTACTGGTATTGAAGTTCATCCAGGGTTAAGAGTTCTTCCTCCATGGCATGAAGAATGGTTGAGCGTTTCTGATCAGGCCAATGCTTCAGCAATTTTCAAGAAAACGGGCATCATTGCGATCAATCCAGGTGCTGGTTTTGGTACAGGAACTCACGAAACTACCCAATTGTGTCTTCAAATCCTTTCCAAAGTAGCACAATCCAAGGGTCTAGAGGGCAAAACCGTTCTTGATTTTGGAAGCGGGTCCGGAATTCTTGGAATTGCAGCGGCCCTTCATGGTGCCAAAGTGTATTGCGTGGAAATCGATCCATTGGCAAATGAGAACGCTATTGAAAATGCACGAATGAACGGTGTTGAAGATAGAATATCCATTACTCGTGAAATTCCTGCTGAAATTCGCGGAGGAAAAGTAGATGTCCTCATTGCCAATATTTTGCGTCCCATACTTCTTCAATTTGCAAATCCCATTAAGGATTGTTTAAAGCCCCATGCTGATCTAGTTCTCTCTGGATTGATTGAGAGAGATCTTTCAGAGGTGATCGATGCCTATCAGGCTGGTGGGGAATCGTTCAAGGTTGAGCGGTTGGAAAAAAATGAATGGAGAGCATTATGGTTGAGGAGAACTTAAAGGAATTTATTCTTCATGTAATTCCTCCTCCCATTAGACTGAACTGGTCTTCTCCTCGTGGATTACTCATCAGTACGTTTCTCACTCATGTCCGTAAGGACCTTGCGCCCATCGGCCACTTTTTTGTAGAATTTCCTGTACCTTCTCAGCTTTCTAAACAGTTTCATCCTAAAGTAGCCCCTTTCATTGAGGGGGGGAAATCCGTCATCACGGGAATGTCCCGTAGAAAAATGACTTTC
>CAZZLF010000237.1:0-3782 GCA_964654965.1 uncultured Bdellovibrio sp. | reverse complement strand
CATCCATTAGTCTGTACTGCGTTCAACGCTGACTTTGACGGTGACCAAATGGCGGTTCACGTTCCACTATCAATTGAGGCTCAAATTGAAGCGCGTGTGTTGATGATGTCAACAAACAACATCCTTTCACCTGCGCACGGTAAGCCGATCATCGTTCCTTCCCAGGATATCGTATTGGGAATGTACTATATGACTCGTGAACGTCCTTTTGCTCGCGGAGAAGGCAAAGTATTCTCCAGCCCAGTAGAAGTTCGTTTCGCTTTTGATTCTGGAATTGTTGATCTTCAATCTAAAATCAAATGTCGTATTGGCGGTAAGCTTGAAGACACAACCGTCGGTCGTGCACTTCTTTCTGAAATTGTTCCTACTGAAATTGAATTCAAATCCTATAATAAGGTTTTGGGTAAAAAAGAACTCGCAGAATTAATCGACATTTGTTTCCGTAAGACTGGAAACAAGAAAACGGTGATTCTTGCGGACCAAATCATGCAAACTGGTTTCCGTCAGGCGATGAAGGCCGGTATCTCGATCTCGATTCATGACATGATTATTCCTGGTGAGAAGAAGGCATTGATTGATGCTGCTTATTCACAAGTCCAAGAAATCGAAAACCAATACGTTGAAGGTCTCATCACCGATGGTGAGCGTTACAACAAGGTGATCGATATTTGGGCTCAAACCGGTGAACAAGTTACAACCGCGATGATGAAACATATCTCTACTCAAACTTTCCATGCTCCTGAAGGATGGACAGGTAAAGAGAAAACTGTTTCTGGCCCAGCATTCAATTCCGTGTACATCATGGCAGACTCTGGAGCGAGGGGTTCCAACGCTCAGATCCGTCAGCTTGCAGGTATGCGTGGTTTGATGGCTAAACCAAGTGGTGAGATCATTGAAACTCCGATTATCGCAAACTTCCGCGAAGGTCTCTCGGTCCTTCAATACTTCGTATCAACACACGGTGCTCGTAAGGGTCTTGCGGATACAGCATTGAAAACCGCAAACTCAGGTTACCTAACCCGTCGTTTGGTTGATGTGGCCCAAGATGTAATCATTACTCAAAATGATTGCGGAACTAAAGATGGCATCATGATGACTCCGTTGATTGAGGGCGGTGAAGTGATTGAACCACTTTCTACCCGTATTCTTGGTCGAACAGTTCTTGAAGATGTACTAGACCCAGTAACTGGTGAAGTTCTTTATAAACAAGGCACTATGCTTGACGAAACAGCTGTGAAAGCAATTGATCTTGCCGGTGTTGACCGTGTCATGATCCGTTCCGTTCTCACTTGTCAGTCTCGTTACGGAATCTGTGCTCTCTGTTATGGTCGTGACCTTGCTCGTGGACGTATCGTGAACAACGGTGAAGCAACCGGTGTTATTGCCGCTCAGTCGATCGGTGAACCGGGAACTCAGCTCACCATGCGTACCTTCCACATTGGTGGTGCAGCTTCCAGAAGTGCGGAACAATCAAACCTTCAAGTGAAAACAAAAGGTTCACTCAAGTTCCATAATGTAATCACTGTTAAAAACCGTGAAAATAGCACTATTGTAATGAGCCGTAATGGTGAAATCACTGTAGTGGATGCAAACGGTCGTGAGCGTGAACGTTATGCTATTGTTTATGGTGCTAAACTCCTCGTTTCTGATGGAACTGCAGTAGATCGTGGAACGACTGTTGCTGAATGGGATCCATACTCCACTCCGATCATTTCGGAAGTTGCGGGTAAGGCGGTTTATGAAGATCTTGAAGAAGGTCTTACCATGCAGGAGCAGTTCGATGCTGTTACCGGTTTATCTCACAAGGTGATCATCGAATCTAAAACGGATAAGCGTCCTAAGGTTCTCATTACTGATGCAAACGGTAATGTGGTTCAAGTTGCTGGAACTCAGCGTATGGGGCGTTATAACCTTCCAGTTGGTTCCAACCTCGTTATTGCCGATCATGATGAAATCATGCCGGGTGACTTGATTGCTAAGATTCACCGCGAATCTTCAAAAACTAAGGACATCACCGGGGGTCTTCCTCGAGTTGCTGAACTTTTTGAAGCACGTAAACCAAAAGATTCAGCAGTTGTATCTGAGATCGACGGGATTGTTTCTTTCGGTAAAGATACCAAAGGTAAGCGTAAGATCGTTGTTACTCCTGAGAACGGAGAAGCGCGTGAATACCTCATCGGTAAAGGTCGCCACTTGTCTGTCAACGAGGGTGACTACGTAAAAGCCGGAGATCCATTGGTTGATGGACCAATTAATCCTCACGATATTCTTCGTGTACTTGGAGATAAGGCTCTTGCTAAATACCTTGTTGATGAAGTTCAAGAAGTATATCGCTTGCAAGGGGTTAAGATTAACGACAAACACATCGAAGTAATTGTTCGTCAGATGTTGCGCAAAGTGAAAGTTCTTGATGCGGGTGATACCAAGTTCCTTGCTGGAGAGCAGGTGGAGAAATTTGCATTTGAAGATGAAAATTCAAAAGTTCTGGCAAATGGTGGCCAATCAGCTACTTATGAGCCACTGCTTTTGGGTATTACAAAAGCATCTTTGACAACTGAGTCCTTCATTTCTGCGGCATCCTTCCAAGAAACTACTAAGGTTTTAACTGAGGCTGCAATTTCAGGAAAAGTGGATTACCTCAAGGGTCTTAAAGAGAACGTGATCATGGGACGTTTAGTTCCTGCTGGAACGGGATTGATGAAATATCGTAATCTCGCAGCGGAAGTAACTGATACCACAGTTGAAGTTTCTCCAAGCCAAGAGGCTGAAACAGCATCGTTCCGCACGATGTAATCTCAACAGAATAATTTAGTAATTCAAGGGAGTTAGTGGTTCACTAGCTCCCTTTGTTTTTTTAAAGGTTAAAGAAACTTTTATGCTGGATTTTTTAACTGAAAATCAGTATAAAAATCGAAACTTTAAACATTCGGGCGATTAGCTCAGTTGGTAGAGCAGGATGTTTACACCGTCAAGGTCGGGAGTTCGAGCCTCTCATCGCCCACCAAAAAATTGAAAAAAGGTCCAAGTTCAAACTTGGACCTTTTTTCGTTTTAATTATCATCTGTTTATGGATTTAATTCTTCATCTTTCGCAGCTGTTCAAAATTCACAAAGATTAGCAGCTTTATTTTTTAGCAGGCTTATCTGCCAGTGACTGTTCAATTTTTGAAATGTACTGAATAGTGTTCACGGGCTTATAAAATAAAGTTAGAAGACCACTGGTTTGCATAGCCTTAAGAGCTTCAACGCTTTTTTGATCGTGTGTTTTCTGATCCATAAACAAATAGAGATCTGGATGCTGTTTTTCAAGTATCGCTTTGAGAATCGATGACCATTCAGGAGGTGAAAAATCATCAATATCAAAAATAAATGCTTCAGATGACTGTATATCTTTTAAAACCTCGTCTTTATCAGAAGACTCGGGTAGGAAGCGAATATTTGCACGGCTTGAAAGTATTCCGCCATGAAGTTTTCTTGCTGTTGAAGTTTTTGCAAGAATAGTTAAGTTTTTCTTAGTGTCAAATAGACTCATTTTTTCTAAAATAGCTTTTTGTTGGGCTACGAGTGACTTAAATGATTCTTTCATCGAAATAACTCCAGCAATTCGGGTTGATCCATCATCTTCTTGATGCACCACTGGAATAATGCTGATGTTATATTTAATCATCAGATCGTTTGCTTTTTCGATTTCATTGATTCCGACCGTGACCAGTCCTTTCGTCATGATATTTCCAATTGCTGTAGTCGAAAGGTTGCTTTTTCCAAACTTAAGGGACCATTTCA
>CAZZLF010000236.1:0-3784 GCA_964654965.1 uncultured Bdellovibrio sp. | reverse complement strand
ATTGCAAATCGATTTAAATTGCAAATAGATCCAGTTCGAGCGACCAAATCTGATGGAACTTTTATTGAGGACTCAATCAGTAGTGTGCTATTTTCGATGGGAACGAATGGAATTGATTTTAATCCACTTTCGATTACATCTTTAGGTAATAATTTGTATGAATCATCGACTCTTCCCAATTTGCAAGGTAGCCTTTATCATTTCAAGCTAGAAGTTATTGATCAGGCTGGTAACAAATTAACCCAAATCTTTCAAATGCCAGGAGGTATCGCATTGTCCACCTCAATTGGTGTATCATCAGATTCAGAAATTCCTAAAGAAAGGGATTTTAGTTCTGAGCCATTGGTTTTGAATACTTCGGAAAGCATGGGTTGTAGTTCAGCCTCTGGTTCAATTAATCTTACAGTTAGTGGTGGAGTTTCTCCTTATAGTATTGTTTGGAATGGCCCAAATAATTTTTATAGTAACGATGAAGACATCAATAATCTGGTTAGCGGAACTTACCAAGTAACTGTAAGTGATGCACTTGGACAAAACCAATCGAAAAGTGTTGAGGTACCTGTTTATTTGCCTACTACTATCAGCGGAACCGTCGAAAAGAACTATTCTTCTATTGATGTTTCTGTAACTGGAACTGGTCCTTTCACTTTTTCTTGGGTTGGACCAGACGGATTTAGCAGTACTAATCAAAATTTGAGTGGATTAACTCAACCTGGTCAATACACGTTGACGGTGACTAATGCAAATGGATGTAGTGCGATCAAATCTTTTTATTTAAATCAGTCAATTCAACTTACGCATAAGCTCAGTAGAAATTGCATGAATCAAAATGGCAATTCAATTGAATTGTCGGTCAGTGGTGGTCAAGCACCTTATGTATATTCATGGAGCGGGCCGAATGGTTATAGCTCTAAGGTTAAAGATATATCCAATGTAGCCCCAGGTAATTATTTAGTGACTGTCACAGATAGTTCAAATCAAAGTAGTTCCTTAGCTGTTCCAATCGATACAGTTGCGTCTTTTAATCCTACATTTATAGTTTCTCAGTCTACTTTACCAAACTTTAACAACGGCTCGATTACGGCAATAGCTAAAGGTGGGTTTGCGCCCTATAATTATGCTTGGTCAACGGGGGCCATAGTTGGCCCAACTTCTTCAATTATTCAAACTCAAAACAATTTCAGTGGTAGTAATTCAGTTAGTTATAGTCTCACCGTCAGCGATTCAAAAGGATGCAGCAAAAGTTTTACTGGAATCAAGGTTTTAAAGAAACTTGAAGTAAGTTCTTGGAGCGGTCCTAATTGTACTTTAATAACAAGAAAAAATTCAATTGTTCTCAATACTACAGGTGGACATGGAGCTCTTTCTTATTCCTGGAAAAGAAATGGAATTAGTATGATCAACAACAGCAATGTTTTCATTGCGCCTACAGGTGCAGCTCAGTACCAAATTACAGTTTCTGACAGTGAGGGACAAACTGCTAGCGCAGATGTGAGTCTTCCCAAAACAACGCTTCCATTGCAAGCGCTCAGTGCAGTTATTACGCCTACAAAATATAAAACTGCAACAGGATCAATGACAGTCAGCGTTACTGGAGGTATTGGTCCTTATACTTTTACGATCAATCCAGCAAAAAATTACAGTAATTTAGAAGACAATAGTATTTATGTAAATGAACTTGAGGCTAGAAGTTATAGTGTTAAAGTACAAACTTCTTTAGGCTGTTCGGTTACTAAGTCTTTTAGAGTTCCATGGATAAAATAAACTCTAATCAATTTTAAGTCCGTCTTTATTATATCGAATTGTACTTTCTACTTTTCCAGTAGTGGGTGAGTACTCGATCGATTCACGTAGTACATTACTTTCATCATAGGTTTCAACCCGCAAAAGCTTTCCTTTTTTGTCCTTTATTTCTTTGACCGAAAGTTTTCCATCGATTCGAGATTTTGATGCGTAATCTTCACCGTAGTATTCGCGAGCATATTTTTCAAAATCATTGTATTCGTTCACCTTGAAATTTGTTTTTGATTTCAAACTCAGGTTTCCATTGATGGTTACAAAGTCCTTAAACACACCCTTGAAGTCGTTCCAGAATGCTTTTCTCGATGACTTATTACCAATGGCGAAAATGTTTCCGACTTTTCTCCATGTAGGAAGGGTAGACCCAGGATCACCGCAACCGATGCATACTAGCGAAAGAAAGGAATTAAAAACCCCGGCTCCAACGGTTAGAGCACTAGCACCGATGACTCCGGCTACGGCGATAGTACCTGTAAAGAGTTGTGCTCCACCTTTGAGGTAAGTCTTAAACTTTGTGTTTTTAGTCTTCATAGGGTCAACAAAACAGGCAAGTTCATCGGATTTAGTGAGCAGATTCAGCATGACATCGAGTTTTGGCTCGATGCCGTGTTCGTTGCTTAAATGAGTTTCGCTGTTTTGTGCTTTTCCAGAAATGCGAACCATTTTGAAGTCATTAAAAAGTTTTTCGTCCCATGATTTGCGGAATTCATTTCCCGATTTTCCCGAGTTTTTTTCTGAGTAGAATTGCTGGAGTAATCCAATTCGTTCATCAATTTTTGCTTGAGTGTAGTTATTCAAACGATTTTGATTGCTCTTTTTCAATGCGTTCAAATCGCTAATTCGCTGCATGTGTTCATTGGATAGATTTACCCAATCATCCATCTGATTTGCGAGACTGGTTGCACTACCAGGGTTTTTAGAATCAAGAACCGATTCGGCAGAATCTAGGTCTTTATTTTTAGAAACGGATTTTTGGAGTGTCGAATATTTTTTCGATACATTACTGATTTCTGTTTTGGTTTTCGTAAGTTCACTTTCAAGGGCACGGATCTGTTGATCCAAATTGGTCACTTCTTTTTCGAGTGATTCTTTTTCTTTGAGTAGTGTAGTTTTTAGATTTTTGATTTCTTGATCTTGAGATGCTGCTGAAGCTTCTGGATCAGGACCGTAATCCCCTTTTTTTCCCCCTTCATAGTAGGGGTGGGATAGTTTTATTTTTTGATTGAATTCATCTTCGTTGGAAATCCAGTCGGGGAGGCTGGCTAGATCACATTCATTTTTCAGTTTATCTTGAAGGTACTTTTGAATGAATACTCCTCGTTTTCTTGCTAGTTCGGGAGTTTTATCCGCATATAAATTTCGTGAAGTTTGAATGTTGAAATCAGGTACCATTCCTTTTTGGGCAATCCTGCACAGTTCTTTTGCAGCTGAGTCGATATTGCTCATGTCGGTTTCTTGTCCGGTCATGTTAGGCTGGCAGTAGTCTTTTCTATTTTTCGAGTGGATTCCTAAAAGTGAATCAACCTTTGATTCTGGAAGGTTTTTTGAAACCATGTACGAACAGTCGTTTACAAAACTGTTTTTGACGTCTTTTACATCGCAAAACTCACACGTGTCAGGAACAAACGGTGCGGGTTTGGAAAGATCACTGAGTTTGAGCGAGCATGGTTTAGATTCGTTAGATTTGATCACAAGATTGATCGGAACCGATTCATTTTCATGAAACCCATATTTGAAACTAGGGTGTTCCTTCATCATGGCATCCGCTTTGGCTTTTAATCCAGGCTGAAGTTTTTCCAGTTGATCCATAACGAGTTGATTTAATTCTTCAGTAGATTTGCCGTTTATTTCTTTACCATCGAGTTTGATTGAGGATTCAATTTCATCTCCATAATGTTGAGTGACATTGAATGTTTTTCTTTTAAAAAGTACTTTGAGTGCTTGTCCAAAATGGTGATTTCCCATCACGTCTCTCAATACCGCT
>CAZZLF010000235.1:0-3814 GCA_964654965.1 uncultured Bdellovibrio sp. | reverse complement strand
AGGCAGAACCGCTACGATTCCATTGTTGGAAAGGTTAAAAAAATCCAAGGTATAGCGGTTAATACCTGCTCCAAGGTCTAAAATGACGAAATGGTCTTTAATCTTCTGGATTTCATTGATGAGTCTGAACTTATTATCCTCAGTTAGCTGGGTAATGGTGAGATCGTCTTTTGCACCTCCAATCAATTTCAGATTCGGAAAGGGGGTGTCGACGACGCAATCTTGAAGAGATAGAGAAGGGTGATAAAGAAAATCAGAAAGACATTTTTTTGGAGGCGGTTGACCAAGGACCGTGTGTAGATTTGCGCCCCCCAGGTCAAGATCAATGGCAATCACCGGATGTCCCAATCGGGCGACCGTATAGGCAATTGAAGACGAAATGAGACTTTTTCCCACTCCGCCCTTACCACCTCCAACAGCCCAGATCTGTGTTTGAGACGAAGGATTCCGCATGATTACTGTAAAGAATAGGGTATACTATTTACTGCATGCAAGAAAAACTCGACACGTCACCGCATTGGCGCCTCAAGCTTAGAAATGATCTGCACTTGGCTCGAAAAATTTGGCATTGCGGAATGGGGGTCTTCATGGCCCTGGTTTATGGTATAGGACTATCCAAGCCGATCTCTGTGACCATCCTTCTTGTTTTTTTCATTTTTGCCACTGGATTTGAATATGCTCGTCTGAGGATTAAAAGCTTTAACAAATTGGCGATAAAGGTAATGGGCCCTTTGATGCGTTCTCATGAAGTGGAAAAAATCAGTGGAACGCCATTTTATATTGGGTCTGTACTGCTTTCGATCATCATCTTTCCCAAAATGATCGCCATTCTATCCATTTTATTTTTGGCAATCGGTGATCCGATTTCTTCTATTTTTGGAATTCTTTGGGGGAACCTGGGGCCACGGTTCTCGAATGGTAAATCGTTGATTGGTACTGCTGCAGGTATGGGTATTTGTTGTGTCATCACCTTTATCACCATGATCATGAATTCAATTTCACCAGGAGCGGCAATTTTGATTTCATTGGCGGGTGGTCTGGCTGGCGGTGGTGCCGAGATGCTTCCCCTTGAAATCGATGATAATTTTTCTATACCTATTGTCAGTGGGCTTGCGCTTTGGGTGACTTTCGTGATTTTTGGTGTGTAAGGCGGTAGGGTGTGAATCTTCTGAAGCAGACATCGCTCATTTTAGGTCTGGCAAGCTTGTCGATCGGAGCTTGGACTTTGTACCGAAACTGGAAACAAAAGTTAGCCATATGGTTTACGGTACTCTGCGTTTCTATTTCCATTTGGGCTTTGAGCTTTGTTTCGCATGTCACGTTATTGGGTAGGCTTTCCAAAGATATTCATTGGTTTTTTCACGTTTGGCTGGTCCCAGTAGCGGTAACCATATTATCAAAAATTCTGTATCGAGAAGACTGGTTCAGTCTAGGTTTGAAATTCTTGAGTTTTGCTGGAGCCGGAATCTTGAGTGCCATGATTGCTTTTTCCATTGGAAGTGGGGAATTATTCTGGCAAGTCGTTTCGTTTTGGCCTTTTCTCGTGGTGATGGAATTTTTATATGTGATGGCCAAAGATTTACTGATTGGCGTGCCTGTTAATGTTGATTTTTTTTCACCCACGAAAAGAATTGGACTTTATTTTGGTCTAGCTGTCAGTTTGATCACCTGTTCTTTTGATCATATTCCTGAAATGGGAATGACAATTCCGGCGATTGGAAACCTTCTTTTGACGATTTATTTGATCTTTGTCAGTCAACTGGTTTCACCGCAAAAATTATTAAATGTTCAAGCTCTAGTATCCCGTTTGTTTACGACGATCATTTTATCGCTGATCATTACCGGATTTTTTGCACTTCTATATCAGTACATGAGCGAAAGTTTTCCGCTTTTTTTTCTGAATTCGTTCCTACTCACTTTTGCAATCTTGATGCTTTGGAGTCCTTTGCTGACTTTTTTTCGATTTGTTGGTGGAAAAATGAGAAAGAGTCGCCGCCAGTCCATTGCAATGCAAATTAAAAAATTCAATCTTCAGCTTTCCAAAGTAACTTCCCTCGTGGAACTAGAAGAAACCATTAGGCAATCTTTTGAGGTTTGGATTCCGGGATCAATAGTCAATATTAAAATTGTTGATGAAAGTCAGCCAATTCCGAAAGCAATGTCTGATTTTTTTCAAAACAACTTGAACTTGAATCCTTTTCCCGTACTTCATCGCGGACTCATTCAAAAAGAAAAGGACCAGGTGATTACCCAAGATCTTGAAAAAAAGCTGGATACAATCATTAATGAGCTGGATGTGATGGAAGCGGATCTGGTTTTTCCTGTATTTGCAACGTCAGAAAAAAATCTACCAATTCTTCTTGTTACAGCATCCACCCTGATTTCTGTAGAAGATCTTCATAGTGACTTTGGCCATCTACCAGAAATTTTCAAGGCCCTTCAGGAAGTTGAGAAAACATTAATTAAAATTGGACAGATTGATTCTGCAAGGGAGCGTGACCGTCTTGTTTTGCTAGGAGAAATGTCAGCTGGACTCGCGCATGAGGTTCGTAATCCTTTAGGTGCGATTCAAGGGGCTGTTGATCTGATTGAAAGTGATTCTGGACCCTGGGTTAACGTGATTCGTGACGAGGTTCAGCGTCTGAATCGTCTGGTAAATCAGTTTTTGGATTTTGCCCATTCTCCTTCAGATCAGTTGGAAGACGTTCATCTTTCCGATATTTTGAAACGATCCATTCATAATCTCGCACCTTTTTATTCCAAACAGGTTGAAATCCAGTTTCACTCGTTTTACTCGGAAGCGTTGGTTGTAAAAAGTGTTCCGGATCATCTACAACAGATTCTGATGAATCTGTTGCAAAATGCGGTAAAAGCCCAGGCGAGTAAAATCGATGTTTCTGTTTTTAATTGCGGATTTACGGTCAGTGACAATGGTCGAGGTATGTCACCAGAAGTCAAAAAAAGGGTATTTAAACCTTTTTTTACAACTTTTAAAAACGGTACCGGACTTGGATTGTCGATTTGTGAAAGATTGGTAAAATTTAGTGGAGGAAAAATCTTTCTGGAGTCAGAAGAAGGATTGGGAACCAAAGTGATCATAGAATTATGCGCGACAAAATCATCGTCATAGATGACGAACCCAATATTAGAAAAATTCTTGAAGCTCTGCTTACCAGGCAGGGTTTTCAGGTTTTCTCTTTTGATGGATTCAAAAGTGCGTTTGAAACAATCAATAATGAAGATGTGAGTGTTGTCATTACTGATCTTTCTATGCCGGATCATTCAGGTCTCGATGTTCTCAATCATTGCAGGGAATTTTCACCGGATCTTCCGGTCATCCTGGTGACGGCATTTGGTACGATTGAAGCTGCAGTCAAGGCCCTTAAAAATGGTGCTTTTGATTTTGTATTAAAGCCTTTTGACCATGACGATCTGATTCGAATTGTTCAAAAAGCAATTGAAACCAGAAAACGTCAGAATCGTGAACCTGCAATGGATATTTTCGATACCCATGGAATCGGACCGGTACCAGTCCCACTTTTTGGTTTGGAGACAAGCACTCAATTATTAAGAGAGCAGGTTGAGCGAATTTCAAGTTGTCGCTCTAATGTATTTATTTTTGGAGAGGTTGGATCTGGAAAACGAAGTGTTGCTTATGAAATTCATCGTAAGTCGGATCGCTCCGGTGGCCCATTTATCCAGGTTCAATGTGATGCGATACCAGAAGTGTTTCAGAAGGGGGAACTTTTTGGGATCGAGAAAGGCCCCAATCCACTCAGTTTCTTTTCAAAACCAGGCGCGTTTGAGCTGGGTA
>CAZZLF010000234.1:0-3820 GCA_964654965.1 uncultured Bdellovibrio sp. | reverse complement strand
ATTAAAAAAGAAGGAAAAAATTCAAGCGGACTGGCTTAAGTTGACTCAGGAAGCCAAAAGTGCTCCACTCCCTTCTGTATTGGAGAAAGTTTCTGATCAGGTCTACGAAACATTAGACGATGCTTTTGAAATCAAATCGAGAACCCTTCAACTACGAGACCTTGTCAATTTATTGACTGAAAACCATGGTCTAGACACGGAACAATGTAAGTCCCTCTCAAAAATTTTAGAGTTTTCGGAGATGGTGCGATTTGCGAGTCATTCCTTCCAACAAAATGACGACCTTCGCTCACAGGCTGAACAAATGGTGGATATGGCGAGAAACTTATGCGCTGCAATCTCCAGTAAAAAGTTGGAATCCTAAGCTTTTTTTTCTATGATTGTCCTATCATAAACAGCTGGTCTTTGGACCTTTGAAAGGACAACATTTCAATGAACCTTTATGTATGCATTAAACAGGTTCCTGATACGGAAACAAAAATAAAAATCAATGGAGATGCTAGTGGAATTGATACCACTGGAGTGAAATGGATCATGTCTTCATACGATGAATTTGCCGTCGAAGAAGCTCTCCGGGTCAAAGAAAAAAATGCAGGCAGCACAGTAACGGTGATTTCTGCAGGCCCAGATCGGGTCGTTGATGCTCTTCGCACCGCACTCGCCATGGGAGCTGATAACGCAATTCACGTGGAACTTCCAGAAAACTCTGACAACTACATGGCTGCAAAAGCACTAGCTGGAGCATTAAAAAAAGAGTCAAAAGTAGATCTTGTGTTTTTCGGTAAAGAAGCACTGGACGATGGCGCTTCTCAAGTGCCTCAACTCTTCGGGACTTACATGGGTTTTCCATCAGTCACGGTTGTTTGCGGAATTGAGTACAGTGGCAACACTCTAAAGTGCAAAAGAGAAATTGAAGGCGGATCTTATGAAATGGTCGAAGTTACCGCTCCAGCAGTGATCTCTGCACACAAGGGATTAAATGAACCTCGCTACGCAACTTTACCAAACATCATGAAAGCCAAGAAAAAAGAAGTTAAAGCTCTTAAATTGGCTGATGTTGGAGTAACCCAGAGTGATCAAAAATATAAGTTAAAAAACTTTCAGCTACCTCCTCCAAAACAAGCTGGAAAGAAAATTGATGGCGATGCAACCGCTCAAGCAAAAGCACTGGTTGCAGCACTTCACAACGAAGCAAAGGTAATTTAAATCATGGCAAAAGTACTCGTATTTGTAGAACAAAGAGAAGGTAAACTTAAAAAAGCAAGTTTTGAACTGATCGGAGCATCTGCTGCTGCCGGTAATGAAACTCATGCGGTGATTATTGGTGATCAAATTTCAGGATTGTCAAATGAGTGTGCCTACTATGGCGCCAACAAAGTCCATCTAGTGCAAGATCCTGCGTTGAAAAACTATACTGGTGAATCTTATTCTAAAGCACTGGTTGCAGCGATAAAATCCATTTCACCTGAGATCATTCTTGCCTCCCACACACCAATGGGAAAAGAACTTCTTCCCATGGTTGCTGCTATGATTGACGGTGCTCTGGCAACAGATTGCACATCTCTTCAATTCGCTGGCGGAAAACTACAACTAAAAAGACCTGTATATGCGGGCAAAGCTATTGCCGAAGTTGAATTTTGCGGAAACAGTATCCAAATGGCGACCATTCGCCAAAATGCGATTGGAATGCCAAAACCTGATACGACTAAAACTGCGGACTCTACGTCCGTATCTGTTGATCTTTCCGGCTTAAAAACTAAGATTCTTGAAGTGGTAAAAGGAAACTCAGCTCGTCCTGACGTCACAGAGGCTTCAATAGTGGTTTCAGGCGGACGCTCATTGAAAAGTGCTGACAACTTTAAAATCATAGAAGATTTGGCAGACACTATGGGCGCAGCAGTTGGAGCATCACGTGCGGCTGTCGATGCAGGCTATCGCCCACATCGCGATCAAGTAGGACAAACTGGTAAGGTCGTATCTCCCTCCCTTTACATTGCATGTGGAATTTCTGGTGCCATTCAGCATCTTGCCGGAATGAGAACTTCAAAGGTGATTGTAGCGATTAATACTGATCCTCAAGCACCAATTTTCCAAATTGCTGATTACGGAATCGTTGGTGACTTGTTCCAAGTAGTTCCAGAATTAACCAAGGAAGTTAAACACCTGAAGGAGTAATGAAATAATGACCTGGCAAACCCTCGCGTTTTTGATCGTTGGTGGTGGTGCATTTTATCTGTCTGGAAAAAAATTCGCTGTTTTATACCGCGTAATGAAGTCTCAGAAGGGAAAAGCCCCAAAGTTTGAAGACTTTGGTGAACGAATCAAAACCGCATTGGTGAATGTTCTTGGTCAAAAAGCTGTTCTTCAAAATCCAGGAATAGGCATTGCTCATACTCTGATTTTTTGGGGATTTATCATCATCTCTATAGGAACTCTGGAGCAATTCCTAACAACTTTATACAATGGGGCGTCTTTCGAATTTATCGGTGAGACGCTCTATCGTGCTTTTGTTTTTTCACAAGATCTCTTCACAGGACTCGTTTTAATTGGAGTTCTATTTGCCGCTTATCGCAGACTCATCATCAAACCAAAACATCTTGGACAATCAAAAGATGCAAATTATGTTCTACTGTTTACCGGTGGTTTGATGGTTTCAATTTTTCTGATGAATGCTTTTCATGCGGCTGGAAACCCTTACTTCAGGGACTCTTATTTTGTTTCAAGTCATCTGGCTGATCTATTCTCAGGATTCGGATTTTCTGACGAAACGAACCACCATCTCTTTACTTTTTTCAAGTGGGTACACATGTTGTTGGTCTTGGGGTTTGCAGTTTATATCCCTGGCTCAAAACACCTTCACATCGTCGCAGCAGGGCCAAATACTTTTTTACGCAAATTGAACCGCGAAAAAGGAATGACTTCCATTAACTTTGAAGATGAGACCCTCACTCAATACGGTGCCTCTAAGGTAACCGACCTAAGCTGGAAGGATGCCTTAGATCTTTATTCATGCACTGAATGTGGTCGCTGTCAGGAGCTTTGTCCTGCTTGGAATACAGACAAACCGTTATCACCTAAAAATCTGATTGTTGACCTTAAGAAAAATCTACACGCAAATAAACCGCTTATTTTATCTGGCAAAGGCGATGAAGTATCTCACATCATTGATGACCATGTCACAGAAGATGTAATTTGGTCCTGCACCTCATGTAGAGCATGTGAAATTGCTTGTCCGGTATTCATTGAGCACACCGATAAAATTTATGATGCTCGAAGAAACCTCGTTATGATGGAATCCAGGTTTCCCGCAGAAGTTCAAACCGTGTTTAAGAACATGGAAACAAATGCTTCTCCATGGGCATTTAGCCCTGCGGAACGTGCAAATTGGGCTGATGACCTAGATGTAAAGAAAATGTCAGACGTTGGAACTGCTGAAAACCTTGATGTACTCCTTTGGGTTGGCTGTGCAGGTTCATATGATGACAGAAACAAGAAAGTTGTTAGATCATTTGTAAGCTTGCTTAATAAAGCTGGAATCAAATTCGCGATATTGGGAACAGAAGAACAATGTACTGGTGATTCTGCTCGAAGGATCGGAAATGAGTATTTATTCCAAACTTTAGCAAAAGCGAACGTTGAAACATTGAACCGTTACCAAGTGAAGAAGATTGTAACAGCTTGTCCTCACTGTTTTAATATTCTTAAAAATGAGTATGGTGAACTCGGTGGTCAGTATGAAGTTACACATCACTCACAATACATCGCTCAATTGATCAGTCAGGGTAAGCTGAAATCTACAAAACCTATTTCTGAAACAGTC
>CAZZLF010000233.1:0-3828 GCA_964654965.1 uncultured Bdellovibrio sp. | reverse complement strand
CTTTATTTTTAAAATTCGGGCTGGTCAGCTCGAAAGAATCTCCTCCGAAAGACCCTGTTGAAAAAAATGAAAAAATGAAAAATAGAACGGTGATCCTGAACTGGTGTTTCATCAAGACATCGTAACCGTGTTTAAATCAATTCTCAACTATAGCTAAAAGTCGCTAATGGTCGTTATCGATCGCTATCGGAGTTCAATCGTGCATTTGATTGGTGGGCCATGCCGGACTTGAACCAGCGACCAATCCGTTATGAGCGGACCGCTCTAACCAGCTGAGCTAATGGCCCCCCTGAAGAGCTACAGAGTAACATGCCGCAAATTCCCTTTGCAAGTGCGGCATCCCATGTTTTGATAAAACCATGACGGGAATCATTGCTGGACTACTCGGAGGATTCTCAGCGATTCTTTTTATCCATTCAATCCGCTGGGCACAAAATATTCGGGAAATTTATCCAGTTTTAATTTTCACCTTGCCTTTTTCAGGTGCACTCATTCGTTATCTTTACTCTCGTTTTGGAAAAGGGATTCTTGAGGGCCCAACCCTGACCATTAGTGTTTTTCTAAGTCATCTCGGGGGAGCTTCTACCGGACGCGAGGGAGCGATCATTCACTTTTGCCGCATCCTTTCAAAAGGAATGGGTCACTATCTCAACTTTCAAGAAAGAAAAATCAAAAAACTCATCGTGGCTTCCATCGGGGCAGGATTTGGAGCAGCCCTTGGAGCCCCCTTGGCAGGACTGATCTTTGGATTTGAAGAAAACAAACATCCATTTTTCAGACCGAGGACGGTCATGCACTCACTGATCGCTGTGGCGATCGCTCAAGGATGCATTCACTTTTGGGGTATCAACCATTTTCACATTCCATCGTTTGAGATTCCTGAATATGGACCCATCTCATTTGCATTCATTTTCATTCTTGGAATTTTAATGGGGTTGATTGCAGTTCTTTACCATTTCCTGAGGCAAAATTTTGAAATGTTACTGTCATCACAAAAACCTTGGGTAGCAGGACTTTTCGGAGGGAGCTTGCTCTTGGTCCTCTATCAATTTCAATTTGTATCTTCCGATTTTCAAGGACTGGGTGATGCAAAAATTCTCGAAGCAACACAACAAATGGCTTCAACCTCAATGACCTGGAAAAAAATCCTGGTGACCGTGATCTCTTTGGGTAGCGGTTTTCAAGGGGGGGAGTTCTTTCCACTCGCCTTTTTTGGATCGACTTTTGGAAGCGCTTTCAGCTTCATCAGCCCAGCGATGCTTTCTTTATTTGCAAGCATCGGAATCGTTGCGGTTTACGGAGCGGCAACGCAAACTCCGATCGCATGTACCATCTTGGCTGCTGAGTTATTTGGATGGAAGCTGATTCCTTATGCCTTTGTCGCCATTGGGATTGCGAGTAAATTGCATTCCAGATTTATTTCGAAATCCGATCCAGATTCGTAATGACCTTGTTCAAGGACTGACCATTCATTGCACGAACATGAATCAAGGTTTCTTTTGCCGGAAAATACTTCAATTGGACGGACTTAGAGAATGCTCTGACTTCTGATTTACATTCACCCTTGGTCACTTTGGCCAACGGAAGAACTTCGACCACATCATTGCTTTTCAGATAAACCTCAACCGAATCCAAATCTAGACAGGTGTTAGTGAAATAGCCGGTCAAAGTAAGAAGAGGGTTGGATAAGGAATACTTCGTGCTGAAAGACAGGGCGTTCACCGGAGCATAAAGTCTCTCGTCAGATCCACTGGCAGTCTGGTTATTCGCAGCCTGAATGGGAAGGTTAGCCATTTCAACATAAGTCTGGTCCGATTGAAGCGCCAGAACCTGATAGTTACCTTTAGGCAAAGTACCCAAATTTAAAACGGTTGAATAAGGAATATACATTTCAAGATCCATGCAATTGCCATTAACCGAAGCCGTTTGACGAACATAAATTTTCTTCTCTGCCACGTTTACTTTAAAATCAGTCGCACCGATTTTCATGCAATAACCCGTGAAAACACCCGCAATCACTATCTGTGCGTTGTCATTGGAATCGAAGCTTTTTGGAGTAAAAACCGATTCGGGTTTCAAAACCACTGTTTTAACCTCGGCGTGAGAAACAGTTGAAATCACCGAAGAAAAAACGATACCTACCATCATCAACATGGAACGAGGGGTCTGGGTTTTCATGAAATACTCCTTGAAAGCTCGTGCTTTTCAAGCCCCTTATACACCCTTTGTTCAATAATGACTATGAGATTCCCATTCAGAAATCTTTATAAAAAACCTTATGAATTACAGGGCATTATTGAACTATTTGATAACGGATTCCATTATCGAAAAACTGAACTGATCCTGGCTCGATCTCTCGAACTTCATTACCGGTATAGAATTTGGCATATTCCACCAGCCCGGAACCGACACTTTCTTGAACCTTTTCAGTTACCAGCATTTTCTTCAAAGAATGCTGAAGCAGGACCATGCAAAGTTGACGAGTCTTTTCGAGAATGAATTTATTTCTTAGGATTCCGGTTCCCTTCAAATTTCCTTCAAAGACGGTCCCGTTCAAGGTTAATTCTTGAGTTCCATCGGTGCGAGTATTCCATCCTAGTTTTGCTCTCAAGATTACATCTGAAAAACTGATGGATCCCAGAGCACTTTGAACCCCTCTTGCGCGGTTTTCAACAGGAACACTCAACTCCAGTGAACCATCACGAAAATGGATCTCGGGTGTCTTCGCTTTCAAATGATTGAACTCCAAATCAACGATGTCGGCGATGACGGTCATATCTAATGGAGTTTCACTTGATTCCACACCAAGATAATGAAGAGATGGTGCTGGTTTGAATATGACCTTTCGACCATCGAGCTCAATCGAGTTGAGTTCTGGTCGCATGATCGTGGTGATCGCACTCAAGTCACGGTCTGTGAACTGTACCACTTCAGAAGCAAGGGCATTAGATGACAACAACAAGACAACCAGAAAGAAAGCGGATCGAATCATGAGCACCTCCGTATGCTGCTTTCTTCTCGACTGAATTTTTCTCTGATTTGAATAAAAACCTATAAATTCAGCCTTTGTCTTGCTGCGTGATCAATCTTTGCCGGGTATTCTTAGAGGGTTTTTATAAGTAGAAAATAAAAAAGGCAGGAAACAGTTCTTCAAACTGGTTCCTGCCCTACACCGAGTGACGAAAGAACTGGCCTAAGCCAGCCAGTGGTCATCCTCGATGTCATGACTGATGAGACACAGCCGAAGCACCTCGGCATTCATCAATCACGCAAAACTATTTTGCAAAACCAGTGCCGATCAACATCTCTTTTTTCATGGTTATGAAATGACTGAAGGTGGAATAAATCCTCATTTCGTCCCAATTTTCCATTTCTACGAAACCACTCTGGTTAACTTTTTTTCATCGATGATTTTGGAATTTACGATCGTGTGAACTCTGTCTTAACTGAACTTCATGCGCAGATTCAATTTAGCAACGTTACTTGCATTCTCTATCTTGTTTCCATTTGAAAGCTTGGCGCAATTTACTCTTCCCGATCTGAAGAAGTATTTTTCTGCGGTACCCGGTGATTTCCTCATTTCTTCAAATATCGATGACACGAAATGGTCCAAACTTCGATTTCGTTTGGATGAGCACGATCGCAATTTTTATGTTTTAGACGATGAACTCCATTCCACACTCCTGACCCAGGATCTATTCTCTATTGATATCGAAAAGTTTAATCTTTTTGAAAAAACTGATGACTTTCTGGATGCAAAAACGAGGTTTTATGAATCGACGCTCAGAGTTGACTTTGAGCCACCGCGAAAAAAGATTGCCGAACTGG
>CAZZLF010000232.1:0-3844 GCA_964654965.1 uncultured Bdellovibrio sp. | reverse complement strand
TAAAGGATTCAGGAATATCAACCCATCTCCAGACGCCTTTTTTGTCTATATATATAGTCTTTGGCTCAAAGCGGGCTCGATCTATTTTTTTGAACACACTTGCTGCGGAGCGAAGAGACACTTCGTGCTCTGAGCTTCTTCCGCCATAAATGATTCCTACTTTGATTTTGTTCATAGAAGAATGTTAGCACTTCTGCTAGCTTTTCAGAAATACGAAATCTTAATAAGGAAACACTATGAATCAAAGTTTACGTTCAGGAATGTGGAACACCAGTCCTTTATTTCAAAACGCGGTGATGGATCTGGAGTTTGCTGCGCAAAAGATGAGTTTAGATGCAAACGTTTTAGAGCGTTTGAAAATGCCCAAGAAGGCAATGTGCGTGACCATTCCCGTTCGTATGGATGACGGTAGCGTAAAAACATTTGAAGGCTATCGAGTACAACACTCGACCACTCTTGCACCCGGAAAAGGTGGTATCCGCTTTCACCCCGAAGTAAACCTTTCCGAAGTTTCTGCTCTTGCCATGTTGATGACGATGAAGTGTTCCTTGGTCGGTCTTCCTCTTGGGGGCGCAAAAGGTGGTATCCGCGTTGATCCTTCCCAGCTTTCACGGGCGGAACATCAGGCGCTGACTCGTCGATACACCATGGAAATTATTTCCATGATTGGACCTGAACAAGATATTCCTGCTCCAGACGTCGGAACTGATGGTCAGCATATGGCTTGGATGATGGATACGTATTCCATGGCAAAGGGTTATGCTGTTCCAGGAGTCGTCACTGGTAAGCCAGTTGAAATCGGTGGATCTCTTGGTCGTGCTGAATCTACCGGTCGTGGTGTGGTTTATGTGATCGAGCATGCGATTGATGTCCTCAATAAAAAAGGTCACAAGTATAAAATCAATGAAATGACTGCGACAGTGCAAGGTTTCGGTAAAGTGGGTGCGGTTGCCGCTTTGGAACTTTATGAGCGCGGTTGTAAAGTTGTTGCCGTCTCTGATTTCTTTGGCGGTCTTTACGATAAAAGAGGATTGAATATCCCCGAAGTAATCGATTACATGAACAACAATCGTACGCTGAAGGGCTATATGAAGGCTGAAGCGATCACCAACGAGCAATTGTTTGCTCTGGATGTGGACATTCTCGTTCCAGCTGCGATTGACGGTGTGATCACGAATGAAAACGTGAAAAGCGTCAAAGCAAAAATCATCTCTGAGGGCGCGAACGGTCCGATCACTTCTGAAGCTCAATCCTATCTTGAAGCACAAGGTTGTTACATCATTCCCGACATTCTAGCGAATGCCGGCGGTGTGATTGTTTCTTACTTTGAATGGGTTCAAGGGATGCAGCAGTTCTTCTGGAGTGAAAAAGACGTCAATGCCAAACTCGCGGAAGTCATGCAAAATGCCTTCAATCGTGTTGCAAAGAATGCAGACAAATATGATTGCGGTATGACTACTGCGGCGTTGATTACTTCGGTAGAACGCCTCAGCCAAGCGATGTTGTTGCGCGGTCTTTTCCCATAAGCGGTACGATTGAGAAGAATGAAAGCATTATCGGTCATCTTGATCTTGTTCTGTTCCTTTTCTGCTTCGGCTTGGGATCAGCACCAGGCCATGATGACTCACATGATGAGTGTGAATTCTGATCGCGGTTATCTGAAAGAAATCATTATTGTTCCATCGCAGGAACAGCAGAAAAAAGAAATCGAGATGATCTCGAAAGTTCTGGAAGTAAATGCTGCGAAAATCCCACTTCAAGAGCCCGGTAAAATAACCGTTTTGGACTTCATCAAAGGGGAGTCCATCGATGAACCCGATTTTGGCATGGATCAGGATCTGCCTGATCAAGCAGATCCAAATCAGGATCGTGCCTGGATGGGGGGAAAAACCGGACCGACTTCTCAAGGTTTCAGACACATGTTTTTTCCTGGATTCGAGTGGATGAGTCCACTTCGTTCCATCCAAATTCCTTTTCGTTCAATCGGTCAGGCACCTCCACGCATTTTGAAATTGAAAGAAATTGCCCAAAATTATTTTTCCCAGAAAAATCGCTATTGGGGACTGCGGATTGCCCTTTGGGAATTACATCTGATTCAAGACCTTCATCAGCCATTTCATGTCACGCAAGTTCCGGCGTTCGACATGCTTCCTTTCAGCTCGCTTTTCCAAGGATTTGTAGCCCGATCGACCCAGGTGATTGCGAACTTCCACTATTCGTATGAAGGATTGATTTCAGAATCGCTTTTGGATGGATCCTCTTCAAAAATGGAATCGTGTTTTCAAGAACAACCCGGAAGTCCGGTGTTGGTCGATGCTTCCACAATTGCTTCAGTGATTCAAATGGCTAGAAAAAATGCAAATTCGATTGGACAAGCCCTCAACCAACTTTGGGGAGAGGAAATGAAAAATCCAAAAGTTAATTTACCCGAGGGGCTTGGAATTCCAGACTATTATGCCTATTTGAACGCCAGTGAAGAAGATGAAGAGCAATTAAAAGAATCTCAACTCGTTCATTCATTATTGGATTCCACTTGTGGGTTGATGGGACATCTCACCAAGATCACTTGGTCCGAACTTGACCGATATTTAAAGTAATTCCAATTCAAGTAAAACAGGAAGATGATCAGAGATCGTTCCGGTGTCTAGTGTTTTGATTTCATTGAGGCGAAAAATACCGTTTCGCATGATCCATCCATCGAGTTTTTCATTCGTTTCAGGAAAGGTGGATTCGGGAGCCATGTGAATGGTCCAGTCTTTCGATCGCTCTGCTGTCAGTGAAGATGGACCATTGAAGTCTCCTCCGCTGATCGCAATATCATAATCAATCAATCGATCTTGCAATCGAATCAAATGAAGTTCCCGATTGTCTTGAGAAAAAGCTTCAATGTGAAGATTCATGCAATGAATTTCGCGTTGAGGTAGTGAAAGTTTGAAAATCTGAAGATAGCGATAAAGATAGAAAAGATTGTAAAGATAGGAATTTTCTCGTGGTTTTGGAAGAAGTTGGTTTTCAAGCAAATGGATTGGATACCGAGAAAGCACTCCGCCACCGGAAATGACTTTTCCGAAATGGGTGCGCGGATCCAGTCCGGGATAAGGAACGTAGGGAAGATTCCAGCTGATGATCGGTAACCGATAGTTCAGTCCTGTAGAGCGGGCAAGGACGTCGAGTTGGTTTTGATTCCAGGAGCGAGAAGAATCGAAATCAACTTCTTGAAGAAATGCCACATCAATCTGAAGTTCTCTGAGCAAGTGACTGATGGAATCCAGGCCAGACTGAAAGTGCGACTTGGGATAAGGCTGATAGGCGGGTTGATTTTTCCGCACGATTCCATCTGAGCCGGGACCATAAGCAAATCCGATATTCCAAGTGAGAAAGCGAATCTTCATGTTATGGTATCAGTATGAAGATCATTCCCGTAGATTGCAAATATGTAGAAGATGGATTTGCTTCTGCATATTTAATCGTTCATCAAGGGCCTCAGGGATGGCGCGGATTTTTTGTCGAGTGCAATACAAATTATGCCATACCATTCTTGAAGGAAGCTGCAATCCGTGAGGGATTGTCGCCGCTGCAAATTGACGGACTAGTAATTACCCATGTGCATCTCGATCATGCCGGTGGGGCAGGCTTGTTCTTGCAGGAATTTCCAAATGCAAAACTATATGCGCACCCGCGTGCTGCAAGACATGCAATTGACCCGTCAAAACTCATAGCAAGCGCAACACAGGTCTATGGCGAAGCGTTCATGAATAAATGTTATGGAACCATTCTTCTTTGTCCGGCTGAGCGCGTAGTAATTCTTGAAGATGGTGCTGAGATCAATTGGACACAGGCAGGA
>CAZZLF010000231.1:0-3858 GCA_964654965.1 uncultured Bdellovibrio sp. | reverse complement strand
GGTAATCTGTTCGATGATTTCCGCTTTAGCCGCTGCCCATACACTTTGGTAGCGATCCCTTTCCGCGTCCTTCATTTCAATTTCATGAAGCATTTGGGTTTTCGGTGGAAGCTCTTTCAAAACGTCCTGTTTTTTTCTTCGAAGAACAAATGGAGCAACAAGCTCGGGTTTCATTTCAAACTCGGATTGAAATAATTCGGGAGAGATGAACTGAAATAAAGAAAACAAATCACTGCGTTTGTTTTGCACGGGGGTTCCGGTGAGTGCGATTTTCATGGATGCAGGAATTCGATAAGAGGCTTGAGCAGCGAGTGTTTCCTGGTTTCTGATCTGGTGGGCTTCATCGAGTACCATGGCTTTCCATGGACGTGATTCTGCAGCCTCGACGAAAGTGGATAGATCCGTGCGAAGAATTCCATAACTGGTGATGGTGAGGTCGGCATCGGAAGACCATTTTCGATTAGGTCCGTGAAAAACCTGAACATTGAAATCCGGCCTGAATTTCGCTGCTTCATCTTTCCAGTTGTGTAAAAGGCTGGTGGGGGCAACGATCAGTGCGGGTGTGGGTAATACTGCGAGAGTCTGAACCGTTTTTCCTAAACCCATGTCGTCCGCGAGAATGGCTCCAGATGTATTTTGTTCCGAAAGCCAATATACGCCCTGTTTTTGATAGTCACGAAGCTGATTCCAAAGATTGCGGGGAACACCGGTTGGGATTTTTCCAACGGGTTCGGCTTGCTGGACACTCAATGAGCGGGCCAAGGTTCCCGCTGAATTTTTAAAGGCGCCTTTTTCACGCAGGCTCAAAAGGTGAAGGATGGTGTCAGACTGTGTTTCAAGATTCACCCGTACAAAATCGATATGAAGCTCGTTTAAGAGTCCGGTGAAATAACTTTCTGAAAATGCTCGTACTGCTGGGGATAAATCTCGTTTTTGAAAAAGTTCTTGAGGAGAAAAATAAACCGTGTGTTGAATCGCCATGTTTTTATTCTGGCGAAGGTCTCTCATCAGTTCTTGTTCTTGAACTTTGTCCTTGATCGCGATTTCATTGGGTGCAAGATCTCCATAGCTGATCGATGGAGTGATGGCGATTTTTTCGGTTCCATCTGCCTCGCGGATCGGAACCAGTTTGTAATCGATAAAAGGATCGCGGTCTACGAGTTTGGGTAAAACCGTCGATTCGTTCACTACTTCGAAAAAATCATGAAGAAGTGGCAATGATTCGGTGAGGAATTTTTCAAATTGTGAAGGCAAGACCAGAGTGGGAACAGAAAATGGTGCCTTAGCAGCGGTAATTCTTAATGTGGATCCGGCGCGTTCGATTCCATGCGAGAATGTTGCGTCCGCTGAAGAAATGGGAATGATGGAGAGTTTGACCCCGTCCTCACGAAGATCGGCATTCTGAATCATCAATTTGGGTCTGGAGGTGTTTTTTTCAATGCTGAGTCCTGAGATTGGTGGAAGCTCGCAAAGACAGGCAAATAAATCTTTCCAGCTACCAATGGACGCAGGAAAGGTGGAACGGTTCAGGATTTCGTCAATTTTAAGATCGGTTGAAGTGGTGGATGGAGTTTTTCCAGATAGCCTTCCACTTTGGATGCCGCTGATATAGCTGATGAGGGGCTGGGTCAAGGTTAGGCGGCTGCTCTCTGAAACAATGGTGCGAACGAGTTCGATTTTTCCAAGAGTTTCATCAGTTTTCCACTGATATTCTAGGCGGGTTTGAGTCTCGGATGGTTCAAGTTTGATCATGCCGTTCTGCATTGCAATTGCGACCGCAACAATGTGGTGACAAGGCTCGACTTTGCTGCCACAATTACAGTGAGAGTCTTGCTCCGTGATCCATAGGGTTACGGAATACGCGAGCAATCGCTCTTGAGTTTTGATTTTGAATTTCCATTCCTCTTTCTCGCCTGAAACAAACTCAATACTGTTTACGGCGCGCGAAAACTGCACTCCTTTTGACCAAATTCCGGGAAGCGTTTCTTCTTTTAGCCACTCCACAAAATCGTTCATTGATTGCTCTGCCGGTTTCATCATTTGATTTGAATTATTTCCTAAATTTTTTTGACGTTCAATCTTCAGTCTATGTTACTTTTTTAACAGGGAGAACGAACATGAGCAAAAAAGCCTTCATCCTTGATACCAATGTACTGCTTTTTGATCCACTCGCATTCGGGCGCCTCGGTGCCAACGATATCATCATTCCGATGGTAGTGATCGAGGAAATCGATCGCTTCAAACGAGAAATGAGTGAAAACGGCCGAAATGCGCGTCAATTTACACGATTGATCGACGACATGAGAAAAGACGGTGAGTTGTCCAAGGGTGTGAAACTTGCCAATGGGGCGGTTCTTTCCGTGGAAATGGGCGGAGGAGACATGCCATTGCCTTCCGAGTTGGGAATGGACAAAGCCGACAACAAGATTCTCGGTCTTGCGCTTCAGTTGAAAAAAGAGTCCCCACGTCGTGTTCTTCACTTGCTGACAAAAGATGCAAACCTTCGCATTAAGTCAGATGCTTTAGGAATTATCGCCGAAGATTACGAACCATCCAATGTTGAGCCTGATCAGCTTTACAATGGTTCTTCGACCTTAAAGGTGGATCCAACCATTGTGGATGAGTTTTATGCAAATAAGCGAGTTCCGTTTTCTGAGCGTCTTTTTGAACACGATAAGGAAGCTCAAAAAATATTTTATCCGAATCAGTATCTCATCTTGAAAGACTATGCGAACCCTACGCACACCGCGATGGGGCGCTATTCTAAAGAGTTAGAAGCGATTGTGCCTTTGGTGAAACCACCAGAAGGACTCTGGGGAGTGTTTCCTAAAAACGCTGAACAGGCGTTTGCTGTCGACGCGCTCTTGAATGATGAAGTGAAATTGGTCAGCCTTCTGGGTAAGGCCGGAACAGGTAAAACTCTTTTTGCGATTGCTGCAGGATTGGTGAAAACCGTGGATGAAGGAGTGTATCAGCGACTTCTCGTTTCCCGTCCGGTATTTCCGCTCGGTAAAGATATCGGTTTCTTGCCAGGAACAGTGGAAGAGAAGCTGAATCCGTGGATGCAACCGATTTATGACAACATCGATTTCCTTTTTGGCAACTCTGCTGCCAACCGCACTCGTCGTGCAGCCGGAAAAGGTGCTCAGGAACTGATGAATCAAGGGATGCTTCAGATCGAGCCGTTGACCTATATTCGTGGTCGTACGATTCCTCAGCAGTACTTGATTGTCGATGAGTCACAGAACTTGAGTCCACACGAGATTAAAACGATCATCACTCGTGCGGGTGATGATACCAAAATCGTTCTGACCGGGGATTCATTCCAGATCGATAATCCGTATGTCGATTCGGCAAACAATGGTCTGGTTTATCTGGTGGATCGCTTCAAGTCTGAGTCGATTTCAGCTCACATCACCTTCACTAAGGGTGAGCGTTCGAAGCTTTCTGAGTTGGCGAGTAATTTACTCTAAGGGATTTTTATCTTGAAAATGAGGGATTAGTGTCTTGTTGCTGCTTTAACCAAGGCATCGATTTCATGCTCAAGGTGACGGCGATAAGAACCGGCTAAAAGGCGAAGCTCATTCGTTTCGGAGCTCGCTTCCAGCGCGCGAAAGAGAATTTGTCCTCGAACCATCATTTCCATGCTGAGTTTACCTTTGCTGGAGCGCTCTTCCTGAAATCGAACCATTTCTTCCAGAAGTTCATATTTGTTCATCTGGTTGATCTTGGTCTGATATTGGGAATCTTGTTTGTTCCTGTTGACGCGTTCTGCAGAGAGATTGATGATATTTGTTTTTTCCATAATTCCTTTTCCGGCTCTGTTGAAAGAGTTTTATAGTGCGAAGCGCAATTAGT
>CAZZLF010000230.1:0-3869 GCA_964654965.1 uncultured Bdellovibrio sp. | reverse complement strand
CCTCCGCACAATCGTCAATCCATTAAAACATTTATTGCTGAACACTCCCCTTCGTTAATTAAAACTGCCATTGAAAATGAACTCGCAAGAGGAGGACAAGTGTTTTTTCTTTCAAACAGAGTTCATGGAATGGAACACCTTGTTCGCGAAATTCAAAAAATGGTCCCTCATGCCAAGGTCTCGTTTGCGCATGGTCAGATGTCTGAAACTGAAATTGAAAGCCGTATGATGGAATTTTATCAGGGCTATTCTCAAATTCTGGTTTGTACCACTATCATTGAATCCGGAATTGACGTACCCAATGCCGGCACGATTTTGATTGATCGTGCTGATAGACTCGGCCTCGCGCAACTTTATCAAATCCGCGGAAGAGTGGGCCGAAGCCATCGAAAAGCCTTTGCTTATCTGCTCGTGAATGAAGAGAACACTCTTACCAATGAAGCAAAAATGAGGCTCGACGTCCTTCAGCGCTTTGTCGAACTCGGAAGTGGATTTCATATTGCAACCCATGATTTGGAAATCAGGGGTGGAGGGAATCTTTTGGGTGCTGAGCAATCGGGAAACATTGCTTCCGTTGGCCTTGACCTATTTATCGAATTGCTTGAAGAAGCAATTCAATCCCTCAAAGGAGCTAAAATTGATGTGGAAGACCGGCATTTTGAACCCGAAATTCAAGTTCCGGTGAGTTGTGAAATCAGCCGAAACTATATTGAAGACTCTAAAACAAGACTTTCCATTTATCGAAAAATATCCTCATCCAGAAACAACGCCCAACTAGAAAATATAGAATCAGAACTGTCTGACCGATTCGGAGAACTTCCTACCGAGACAGTGAACTTATTCTGGATTATCCGGATCAAGAATCTTTTAAAGAAGGTGGGAATCGAAAATCTTTCCGTACAGAACTCTAAAACATCACTGACTGTCAAAAAACAATCGCAAGTGGATACAGATGAAGTCATGAAGCTTTATGTTGGGCCCAAATCCATAAGGGATCCGCGACTCATGGTGACTCCTGATTCAAAAATTGTCCTAAATTTGGCGTTCTCATCGTTACAAGATCACTATTTTGAGCTCCAAACACTTTTCTCTAAAATAGCTCCTAAATTATTTGAAAACGCCAAAAGCATTGATTAAACTGATTTTATGAACAAAATCAATCTCTGGTTAATCTCATTTTCCATCCTGGCACAATCGAATTCATTTGCTGCTATTGAAGCTGCTAAAGTGAATGACAAAGTCATCACGCTGGACCAAGTAAACGCAAGGATTACGGAACAAGTTCGCTCAGGCTCTCCAATTGCTCTGAGCAAAAAAGATGCGCTTGAAGATTTGGTTAAAAGGGAAGCTGCGATACAAGAAGCTAGAAGATTGAAGCTGGATCAGGATCCAACGATTGCAGAACGCATCAACAATGTTCTATTTTTTGCTGTTATTGAAAAAAAACTCGGACCTGAGTTTGAAAAAATCACTCTCTCTGACGCTGAAGCAAAAAACTGGTATGAAAAGAATCCTGAAATCAGAACCAGCCATATTTTTTTAGCACTTGCTTCTGACGCTTCTTCCGATGATGAAAAGAAAATTTCTGCAAAATTAAATTCTATTCTTTCTGAAATTAAATCAGGAAAAATTTCATTTGCAGAAGCAGCACAAAAAAACTCTGAAGACCCGAGTGCTGCGATGGGTGGTGACCTTGACTATCGTATGAAAGATCGTTTGGATCCTAATTACTATCGAGCAGCGATGAAGCTTGGCAAGTCTGGTGACATTTCGGGAATCATTCGCACCCCATTTGGACTCCATTTGATTCGCCTAACCGGCAAACACACCTGGAGCGAAGTGGATCGACAAAATGTGAAAAGAATAATCTTTGAAGAGAAGCGAAGCGGAATGATCTCCAACTTTTTGGGTGGATTGCGTCAAAAGGCAAAAGTGAGCGTTAATTCGACTGTGATCAAAGACTAGTTTTCAATTCAATCTTGGCAATTTTTGTTTGCTGTGAGAAACCTTGAATGTGATGAATATTCAAGGTTTTTTGCTTATTTTACCGTTATTTAGTTTTAGCACCTGGGCCAATCCGGCACCGGTTCAGGGCATCGTTGTAGACCGAATTGAAGCCATCGTAAACAAAAAGGCCATCTACTTTTCCGACATCAAAAAATTTAAAGACACCTCAGGGTTACGCTTGAAAGTTGACCCGCTTTTTTCCAACAATCCTCTCTCTAAGAAACAAGCATCTGATTCAGAAATTGTAGACTTTCTGGTTTCTGAATCTCTAATCCTGGAAAAATATCCTGTTTCGGATTCTGAACTAGATCAGGAGATCAACAACATTCAATCCAATCTTCAAATCAACCGCGAAAATCTTCGGGCAGCGATCATTCGTGAGGGATACGATTTTGAAGACTATCGGCGGTTAATGAGGGCTTCGATTGCTAAAAGGCAATTGATCGACCGAGATATCCGAAACAAGGCGTCTGTATCTGATGATGAATTAAAAACAGAATACAATAAGGCAAAATCAGGATCTAAAAAGTTTTCGGGCTCCATTCATCTTCATCTGATCAAGATAGCGAAGAATAATTACAAGTCCCCAAAAATGGCCAAAGAAATGATGGAAGAAGCTCTCAAAGAACTTAAAGATGGAATTAAGTTTGGAGAAGTTGCTAAAAAAACAAGCAATGATTCAAGTGCTTCAACCGGTGGTGACCTTGGGTTTCTTTATTACAGTGACATGTATCCGCAGCTGCAAAAAGAAGTGCAAAAATATCTGAGCAGCAACAATAAAGAACCATACATTAATTTTGAAGATCAAAACGCATTTAACATCATTCAAATTTCTGAAATTAATAATGAGGTTGATGGAAATTTTGACCAGGAAAAAGATTCATTGCGCGGAAAATTACTCGAAAAGGAATTTCATCATCAGGTTGAGCTCTGGATAGACCGGCAAAAAAGCCTGAATTATGTGAAAATAAACTCCTGAAATGAAAAAATTTACAATTGCGATTACTCCGGGAGATCCTAAAGGAATCGGTCCAGAAATCACTCGTAAGGCCTTACTCAAACTTAGCCCACAGCTGAAGAATGCACGCGTCGTAATTTTTTCAAAAAAATTTTCCGTTACCCGAAAAGTGGATGTTACTTTTGTTGAGCCTCCGGTTTTAAACAGTATTGATAAAACTTCTGGCGGTTGGGCGATTCAAAGTGCTGCGAAATTTGTACTAGAAGATCCTCGAACAAGGGTGTTGGTAACCGGGCCCATCAGTAAGAGCTCATTAAATCGGGAAGGATTTCCCTACAAAGGGCACACTGATTTTTTAGCCCACCTCACTCAAAGTGAACACGTAACCATGGTACTTGCAAATGACATTTTTAGAGTGGCACTCACCACAGCTCATTGTCCGCTTAAAATGGTTTCTGAAAATATAACTGAATCAAAAATATTAAAGACCATCGAACAATCGGCTGAGTTTGTTAGAAAAAACCTAAAAAAGAAGGTGCCGAAAATTGCTGTTTTAGGTCTCAACCCTCACGCCGGTGAGGGGGGGCTAATTGGTACAGAGGAACGGTCGACCATTGCTCCCGCAATGAAGAAGGCATTAGAAAAATCAAAAAAAATTGGTAGGCCTATTTTACTGACTGGACCACATTCAGCTGACTCCTTTTTTGCAATTGAGAAAAAAAATATAAAAAAAGGCAAGGGGCATGACATAATTATAGCCCACTACCACGATCAAGGGTTAATTGCGGTAAAGCTTGCAGATTTCACCGCTGGGTTGAATCTCCCCCTAGGTTTACCTTTAATTAGAACCTCGGTAGATCATGGTACGGCTTTTGATATTGCTGGAAAAAATAAAGCTGATCGA
>CAZZLF010000229.1:0-3877 GCA_964654965.1 uncultured Bdellovibrio sp. | reverse complement strand
GCTTTCACCCGATCGAAAAATTTTTCAACCTAGCCCTCATCAGCAAATTCTCTCATCCGATCAAATTTGCATGATTCTTGTTCCGGGTGTCGGATTTTCTAAAGATGGTCATCGTCTTGGTCGAGGAGCAGGATTCTACGATCGTTTCTTGAAACTTCACCCTCATGCACTCAGAGTGGGAATCGCTTTTGAGGAACAAGTGCTCGAAGTTCTTCCGTCAGATTCCTGGGATGAAAAAATCGACGTCATTTTGACAGAAGAGCGTATTTATGGAGTGAATTCCATGAAAGTGTTGGGTGAGTGGAAATCTCAAGGTAAAATAGAGAACAGAAGTAGTTAATCAATATTGGGAATCAGGAACAATGCGAGTCTTGTTTTTTGGCGACGTTTTCGGAAGACCAGGTCGTCAAGCAGTTAAAATGGCAATCATGAAGCTCAAGCGCGAGTATGTGCCTGATTTCATCATCGTGAACGGCGAGAACGCGGCTAACGGTAAAGGAATCACCTCCAAGGTGATCGACGAATTTCTCGACATGGAAATCGATGCAATTACCACCGGAAATCATGCATGGGATCAGCAAGAAGGGATTGAGTGTTTTACAAAACACAAGTTTCTGCTTCGTCCTGCTAATTATCCCGAAGATGCACCGGTTCCAGGAAGTGGAGTCGCCATCATCACTGCCCGACATAATCCATTTATGAAATTAGGTTTGGTTTTGTTGATGGGGCGAGTATTCATGGATGCGTTGGAGTGTCCATTCAGTCGCGGTAAAAAAGAAATTCAAAAGCTAAGGGACCAGGGAATCAAGAACATCATCGTTGATTTTCATGCCGAGGCCAGCTCAGAAAAACAAGCCTTTTCATATTATGTTGAGGGTGAGGTGGCTGCAGTTTTGGGTACGCATTCTCATGTTCAAACTGCAGATGAAAAAATACTGCCTAAAGGCACGGCAACGATTACCGACATCGGAATGTGCGGTTGCTTTGATTCGGTCATCGGCGTGAAAAAAGAAATCGCCATCCGTAAATTTGTAACTAAAATGCCAGCTCGTTTTGAACCGGCAGAAGGTCCGGGAGGGTATGGTGCGGTTCTGATTGATATTGACGAAAAAACCGGAAAAGCGACCAGTATCAAACGTTTCCGCGAAGAAATCGTTCAAGGAGTAGAGTGATGAAAGCCTCACAGGATAATTTTGGATTACTGATTGGCTGGATACAAAACGACCTCAAAAAAGATCACTCCCTGGTGAACCGTAAGGTTTTCAGTGTGGTGTTGTGGTGTCTCATTCTGCCTTCTTTGATTTTATTGGTGCTTTATGTGCTTAGAAAATATCAGTTGATCGCTCCCTTGCGCTATGTCGATCTTCTGGTGTTCACTCCACCATTTTTTTATTCTCTGTATTCTCTATGGCCGACGTTGAGAGAAATCCCAAAAGTATTCAAGAAGGGTGGCTTAAGTGCGGTTTTGGATGAAAGTAACAGAGAAGTTCAATGGCGCGAGAAAACGGCACTGAAACTTTGGAGTGATCTCAATCTTACTCATCGTGAGTGGAATCTGCTCGCTTTTCATCTGCGTGCGGATATCAATCGATTGAAAATTCAGAATCGTTATATGTCGATTCTTGCCGCTGTTATTTTATTTTTCATGTTCCAGTTTTTGGATCTTGGTGCACCCAATGATGTGATCGTGGAGTCGGGGCCTGGAGGCTTTATTAAAGGTTTGGTTGATTTATTTGCCCAGTGGAGTATCCAAGTGTTTTCCCTGGCTCTCTTTTCCACCTTGTTTTATTTGTCGGGTCTTCAGTTTGAAAGATATCTGATTCGGTATTTGAATTGTGTTGAAAGAATCATTTTTGATCAAAAAGATTCACCGTGAGCAGCCGCCGGTACCGCATTTTCCATTGCCGCAGCCGCCGCTACCACATTTTGAAATCGCAGCAAAAGTCCAATCACGTTGAATGTCATTGATGGTTCGAATGGCTTCAAAGAGATTGTCGAAGATCTGATTTCCCAGCGTTTCACCGGTGGTGTGTCTGACTACGAAAGCGGAGAAGGAACCAGGAGCGCTTTCGACTTCCGAGATTCCTGCCATCAATTCATCATCGACTAAAAAACCTTTATTGAAATTTTCAGCAGTAAACTTTTCCATTCCGGCCTAGAATAGAAGAAGGAATGACTAAAGTCAAAAAAGCCTTCCCCGCAAAAAATTCCGGCAGAGTTTCACTGGCCAGGGCATTGTCCAAACTAGGAAAAGCCTCGAGAGAAGAGGCTAAGGTCTTGATATTGTCAGGAAAAGTGAAGGTCCACGGTTCGGTCGAAATGAACCCGGACAGAATGGTGAATCCCGATCGGGCTCATATCGAAATTTCTGGTCAAAAGGCGGTGAAAGATAAAGCAAGGTTAGTGATGTTTCATAAGCCGGCTGGATATTTGACCACCAAGCGAGATCCAGAGGGACGTCCGACGATCTATGATCTTTTGTCTGAAGAGCTGCAGAGTTTTCACCCGGTGGGTAGATTGGATCAACACACTTCTGGTCTTTTGCTGCTCACGAATCACTCCAGAATATCCCACTACCTGACCAATCCTGAAAATGAGATTCCACGCTGTTACATTACTCAAGTCAGGGGGCAGGTTGCCGAGGAAGAATTAAAAAAAATGGAATCAGGAATCGTGGACTCTGGCCAGGTTTTGAAATTTTCAGAAGTGAAAATGATCAAAGGGAGCAAAAAAGAAAGTACTTATAGAGTTGTATTGAAAGAAGGAAAGTATCGCGAGATCAGAAGACTGTTTGATTACGTTGGCTGCGAGGTCATCAAATTAAAGAGAATCGAATTCGGCCCATACTTGTTGGGTGATTTAAAACCGGGCCAGGTGCAGGAACTGGATTGCAGCAGTCTGGAATCGCTGATTGAAGAAAGCCTTAACTCTCCAAAATCACCTTGATTCCTGAGGTCGTTTAGAGGCCTCAAAAACATTCTCCCCAAAATCAAGTCCCACACCAATTTGAAAAGTAAGGTGGGAAAGTTTTCGATCATTGTTGGACATCGAAGTGTATTGAACTGCGGAAAGCAATTTAAACCGATCAGCAAGCATGTAATTGACTTCCGATTTTACAAATGGACCTGAGTAACCAACACTGAGAGTGTCCAGCATCACAGAACGCTGGGCAAATCCCGCACCGATTTGAAGCCCCCAGTTAGACCAGCTAACGGCTTGAGCAGTATCACTCATTTTTTCCTTAATGGCAGAACAAACCCAAAAGCAATAAGTCATGCCTACATCAAAACCAGAAACGACTGAAGACAGATTTCCCTTGAAAGTAAGCAAATTGTTATAGGAAGCGATTGCACTGATCTTTTCGTGAAACCGATAGGTGAATCCAAGTGTGAATGAGCCGATAGAGGAGTAGCTTTTATCGGGAGCACTCAAAATATAATTTCCAAAAAGTATGGAAAGTTGGGTCTTATTGGCTGGCATGACCTCGTTGTCTCTTGCAGCAAAGGTGATGACCGGTTTTAGCAAAATGATCAGAAGAACGGGTAAGGCAAATTTTTCAAGAAGCCTTTTGTTGATCAGATTGGTCTCCAAGGTGATTTGCAAAGAATTTTTGTTTGAATTTCGCTCTAATAGATTCAACCATGGCTGAATTAAAATTTGGTTTGGTTTGTTCGAATTTGCTCAAAAAGCTTCGAATCCATTCCCCTTTTTTTCCAGCGTACTTTTCTACCAGTTTATTTCTGTAATTTTCCGAATAACCCCAGAAAACCATGGCTGATTCTTGCGCAGAAAACTCTTCCCAGTCTTCGTTCTTAAAAGTTTCAAGACACATCAGTGGGCTAAAATAGCCAGTTTCAACAGAGGCATTTTGAAAGAG
>CAZZLF010000228.1:0-3906 GCA_964654965.1 uncultured Bdellovibrio sp. | reverse complement strand
GCCTGCAAAAATCTGTTTGGAAATATAACGCTTTTCTCGGCGAGTTGAGTTTGAACCGTTTTTTAGGATTTCCCCTGAACTGGTTCTTCATTGGATTAGTGTTGGTTTCTGCAATGGGCATCCTTCTCAATTTTTCGGTTTTAGGGAGTCAAAATAAAGCATGATCTGGTTCTCGATGCTGGTCGTAAGTGCTTTAGCCCAATCGAGTCCCTCAGGCTTGAATCAGAAGCTTGAGCAAGTGAAAACTCAAAAATTGGCGATTGAAAAAGCATTGATTGACGCTGAAAAAACAAAAAAAAATACCGAAGCTCAATTGAAGAGACTGAAGTCGCTTCAAAAGCTCCAGGCTCAGGAAAAAGAGCTGACTTCCCAGCGTCTGGCCAATCTTGAGAAATATTTGAATGAATTGAAGAGTCGTCGCGATGAAGTTCAGCGTCGAATCGAGCAGACTCAGGGGCAGTTGCGGATGAAGTTTTCCAAATTAATTCATCCCATGCTCACGCAACATGATCGTCTCATGCGTGGTGATGAGGGTGCCGGTGAGGCGAGGGTTCGGGAAGGGATCTTTTCCAGTGTGGTTCTTTCTGAGTTGAAGGAACTTGAATCCATGAATGCCGACCTTCAGGATGTCGACGAGCTTCAGGGGCGCATTGAGCAAGAAAAGCAGCAGATTTCAAGCTTGCTTCAAGATATTTCTGAGCAAGAATCTTTGATTTCGTTTCATCAGAAAATCAGAAGTGAATTGACCAATGCCAAGCATGAAGAGCATTTGAAGCAGCTGGATGAATACCGCAAAATCAAGGTTGCCGAAGAGGAGATCGAGAAACGAATCATGCAGTTCCAGGGGCGTGAAAAATTGGAACAGCAACAGGATGAAAAAAAACGCATGGTTCAAGTTCGCATGCGGCCGAAAAGTTTGCCTTGGCCGATGAGAGGAAAAGTAGTCTCGACCTATGGACAGCAAAAAGACGAAAAATCCGGATTGAATATTTTCAAAAAAGGAATTGAGATTCAGACTCTTCAGGGAACGACGAATATCCAATCCGTTTCTGATGGAACTGTTCAATATTCTGGCGAGGTTCCAGGAAAAGGAAACGTCGTCATCATCGAACATCCTGGCTTGATCTATTCCGTTTATGGCGGACTGCAGAATGTAGTCAAAAAAGTGGGGCAGTTGGTGAAATCTTCAGAAATTCTGGGGACGATCCCTCTTGAAACCAATCTCTATTTTGAAATTCGTGTGAGAAACGTAGCCATTGACCCTGTGAAGTGGTTACAATAGTCCTATGAATCGCTTCATCCTTGTAACTCTTTTTTGCTTTGGCTTGAATGCCTCTGCTTCTACTTCTCCATCCAATGGTCTTGCATCGAACGACCGTTATAAGAATCTCGAACTTTTTCAAAAAGTGATTTCATTTGTTGAAAAAAACTATGTTGATCCAGTTCGGAATGATGAACTTCTTACCGGTGCGATCAAAGGGATGCTGGAAACGCTCGATCCTCATTCTAACTTTCTGACTCCTGAGGTATTTAGGGACGTGAAGATCGATACGAGCGGGAAATTTCCAGGAGTGGGAATTGAAGTCGTGGTGAAGGACGATATCTTGACCGTACTTGCACCCATGGAAGATTCCCCAGCATGGAAGGCAGGAATTCAGGCGGGTGACAAGATTGTCAAAATCAATGGCGAAAGCACCAAAGGCTTCACCCTTTCAGAAGCAGTCGTGAAAATGCGTGGAAAAGACGGCTCTTTGGTGACCTTCACGATCTTTCGTAAGGGATGGAAGCAATTCAAAAACATCACGGTCAAACGCGGTATCGTAAAAGTGGTTGCAGTGAAGTCAGATGAATTGGAGCCGGGATATGGTTACATTCGACTTTCTCAATTCAGCGAAACCGCTTCAAAAGAATGTCTCTCTGCTCTTGAAAAATTAGAAAGCAAACAAGGTAAAGAAAAACTAAAAGGCTTGGTTTTTGATTTGCGCACTAATCCAGGCGGATTGCTGGATCAGGCTGTCGATGTAGCTTCATTGTTTATTGATGATGGCGTGGTGGTTTCCACAATTGGAAGAGATTCCAATCAGAAAGACGTACGTTACGCTAAAAAAGGTTACGCAAGAAAAGATCTTCCAGTAGTCGTGTTGGTGAATAGCAGCACAGCTTCAGCTGCCGAGATTGTTGCGGCTGCATTGCAAGACCATCAACGCGCCATGATTGTCGGAGACACGACCTTTGGTAAAGGTTCGGTTCAAACCATCATTGATCTTGGAAATGAATTGGGCTTGAAGCTGACGATTGCCCGTTATTTCACACCCAATGGAACCAGTATTCAGGAAAAAGGGGTGGTTCCCGATATTTACCTGGAAGAATATGATGCTAAGTTATTAGCTAAGGCTAAGATCAAGCGTGATTCTACTCGTGAGAAAGATCTCAAAGGTCACTTGATCAATAAGCAAAATGCAAAGAACAGGGATGAATTCTCTATTCAGGAGCTTTCGGATAAATTTCAGGGTTTAAAAACTGCAGATTTACGAAAGGCTGAAGAAGAGGAAATGCCCGATTTGGCACCGATCATTTTCAATTCAAAAGAAGATGTACAGGTGTTGCAGGCTTTGAAATATCTGAAGTCCTACGAAGTATTTAAAAAAATCAAAAAACAATGAGCCGTTCCGATTTGCCGTTGTTTCAACATCTGAAGGATTCATCCAGTCCAGGACCACAGGCATGGACAGTGAGTGGGCTCACCGCACAGATTAAACGAAATCTTGAAGGTCAGTTTTCAGAGATCTGGGTTCAGGGTGAGATCAGTAATTTGAAAGAGGCTTCCAGCGGGCACGCTTATTTTTCATTGAAAGATGAAAACGCGACCATCAGTGTGGCTGCATTTGGGTGGGGCAAAAAAAAGAAATCGGTTTTTTCATTGAAAGACGGACTCCAGGTTCTTTGCCGAGGAAGCATTTCGGTCTATGCACCACGGGGAAATTACCAGTTATTGGTGGAAGAAATCGAACCTTTGGGGACGGGTGCTCTTCAGCTGGCATTTGAACAACTTAAAGAAAAGCTCTCGAAAGAGGGGCTTTTTGATCCACTTCGAAAAAAACCGATACCCAAATATCCCACTAAAATCGTGGTGATCTCTTCACCCCAGGCAGCTGCACTGCGAGACATTCTCACGGTCATGAAACGAAGAGCGCCTTTGATCGATGTGTTGATTGTTCCTGCTTTGGTGCAAGGAGAAGATGCTCCTGCAAAATTGATTCAGGCATTGAAGGTGGCCAATCACTATCAACTGGGAGAAGTCATTCTGCTTTCGCGTGGTGGTGGAAGCATGGAAGATCTGTGGGCTTTTAATCATGAGGAATTGGCGCGAACCATTGCTAACAGTAAAATCCCTGTTGTATCGGCAGTGGGGCATGAAATTGATTTTACCATTTCTGATTTTGTTTCAGATCTTAGGGCGCCGACCCCCTCGGCAGGTGCAGAGATCATCACCCAACACTGGGTTGAGTTGAGAGAGCGTTCGCAGCAGTTGAAAGCCCGGTTGGATCAATCCTTGCGCCGTGAAATTCTTCTCAAAAGAAGAACACTGGAAGCAATATCTGCGCGACTTCGTAATCCCAAAGACCAGCTGAGAGAAAAAGCCCAAAAAATCGATGAATATTCGATGCGCCTGGAAAGGCTGATGTCTCATTTTTTGGAAAAAAAGAAAATGTCACTCGAACGATTGGCGACTCAGTTGAATGCACTTTCGCCCCTGGCGGTATTATCCCGGGGTTATACTTTGGTTCGAGATGATCAGCAGAAATTAATCCGAAGTTCAAAACAGGCAGTTTCAAACCAATCTCTGTTTCTTCGTTTTTCAGACGGAGAAGTAAAAGTGAAGGTGGAGTGAATATGAAAAAAAAG
>CAZZLF010000227.1:0-3912 GCA_964654965.1 uncultured Bdellovibrio sp. | reverse complement strand
ATCGAGAAAGGAAAAGTCGAGCCTAAAGCTTCCTCTAAAACCGTGATCAACCTGCCGGGCGTTGAGAACCTGGAAGTGATTCAAAATGGCAAGGGACTCCGTTTTTCTCTGAAAAGTGAAGACTTGTTTGAACCAGGAACGTTGACTCTTTTTCCTGAATCTCAAGAATTAATTCGTAAAATCGCTGAAGCCGTAAAAAAACAAGTGGACTCCAAGGTTGAACAAACGGGAATGGTCATTCAGTGGCATGGAAATGAAGTTCCTCCTCCGCAACTGATCCAATGGTACCCAACGAATTGGGAATTTTCAGCGGCACGTACCAGTGTACTCTTTGGATTCTTTGAAAATGAAGGTTTTTCAAGACAACAATTAAAATTTGCCCTGATCAATGGTTCAAAGACGAGCGCATCCGATCCAGCTACCGGCAGCCGAGTGGTTTTTGATATTCAATTTTCTTCAGAAAACTAAAGCGTCGCTTTTAGCACTTCATCCACTGAGGTGATTCCAGCAGCTATTTTGTAGATGCCATCGAGTCTCATGTTAATGAATCCACCTTTTTTCAGGATTTCAGTCACTTCACCGGTTGGTTTTTTTTCAACGATAGCGTGTCTTAGTTCATCGTCCATTAGCATCAGTTCATAGATGGCTACCCGGTTCTTAAATCCAGTGTTCATGCAGTGTGCACAGCCTACAGGCGCATATACTTGGTTACCCGGAATCAGAGTCGCACTTCCCAATAAGTCTATTTCTTCTTTGGTAATGGTCGCCTTTTTTCTGCAATGAACACAAAGCACGCGAACCAGGCGTTGTGCCAACACTGCCACAACCGCAGAGGTGATCAAAAAAGGTTCAATTCCCATGTCGATCAATCGGCTCGGAGCGCTTGAGGCTTCGTTGGTGTGAAGCGTGGATAAAACCAAGTGTCCTGTTAAAGCGGCACGGATTGCTAGTTCACAAGTTTCTTGATCACGCATCTCTCCGATCATGATGACGTCCGGGTCTTGTCGCAGAATATTTCCTAGAATTCCAGAAAAGGTCAGACCAGCTTTTTCATTCACTTGAACTTGGTTGATGGCATCAAATTTATATTCGACCGGATCTTCGATCGTAATGATGTTTTGTTCCTGGGCATTGATTTGGTTCAGCATCGAATAAAGAGTCGTGGTTTTACCGCTACCAGTTGGTCCGGTAATCAGGATCATTCCATATGGACGCTGAAGAAGGGCTGAAACTTGTTCGGCAATTTCGGGGCTCATTCCAATTTGAGTCAGTGTTCCCTGCATTTTTTCTTTATCAAGAAGACGCATGACCACCTTTTCACCTCTTACGGTGGGCAAAGTGGCAACCCGTATGTCCACAATGCGATTTTTGACAGAGAAATTAAAATAGCCGTCTTGTGGGTTTCGTTTTTCAGTGATGTCCAGTTGCGAAAGAACCTTCAATCGAGAAACAACGGCAGGGTGAAGATCTTGTGGATAATCAAAAATTTTATGAAGAACTCCATCGGTTCTGATACGCACCCTTACACCTTCGTCAGCCGGATCAATATGAATATCGCTTGCCTTTTCAAGAATCGCTTTTTCAATGAAGATATTGACCAGGTTTTCAATCGAGGCTGGATTTTTTGTATCGAGTGAAACCTTTGAAATCAAGTTTTGATCCGTTTTTGGGGTGGGCTGCTTTTTCGATAAGTGCTTGACTATTTTTTCTACGGAGTGATCGGAATCATAAATTTGATCCAAACCTTTTTCAATCTGCTCTTTGGTACCCACTTTCAAGATGATTTTTCCAGGAACCATTTTTTTCAAATGATCAAGTTTCACCATTTGTATCGGGTCTATCGTTGCGAGAGTTAGGTTTCCGTCTTTTGCTTCAATCGGAAGAAGAAGAAAATTGCGCGCAATTTTTTCGGGTAAAATCTTTGAGGCTTCTTTCGGTGGAACAAAATGCTGAAGATCGATGTAGTCGACATTGAATTGAGTGGCTAGAGCTTTTGCAAGATCGGTAGGCGTAATCAAGCCTTCACTCACTAACACCTCGCCTAGACGCATGCGTTTTTGAACACCACGCTCGATCGCTTGGGTTACTTGTTCGTTTGAAATCAACTCCATATCCACCAAAACTTCGCCTAATCTTTTTCCTGCAGAGGCGCTGGAAGATGGAATCTCAAGAGGCTTCATGTCTTCTTATCGAAAACAAATTGGCACTTCTTGAAGGTTATTTTCAACGAAATCCGTATCAGGTAAGCAACCAAAATCATTTACTTTTTAGCGTCAGAGAGGGTTTGGTTTGATCCTGTTTTTAAGTAAGTCATTGCAACTATTGTGTTAAAAAAAATTAACACATAGCAGTAGACAAAGCGCGTCAAGTATAGGAACATTTAATTAACGTTAACAATCTAATGGAGCTTAATTATTAGGCTTTATTAAACATCGGTAAATGAAGAAGGAGATAGATATGAAGACGTTGAACAACAATAAAGGTATTACCTTGATAGAAACCCTGTTTGCAGCAATCGCTCTCGCCATCATGGCTACTGCGATGTACCCAACAGATAACTCTACTGAAATAGCATCGAACGTACAAGCTGCTGTGGACGTTCACAATAAAGAACTTGAAAACAGATCAGCTCAAGTTGCAGGTGCTTTCGCTACTTTGGATGGAATTGTAAATTCTGCTGCTCAATAATTAGCACCTCGTGATTGAACTTGAAAAATATAAACTCATTCAAGTTTAGTTAAAAGGTTATTGAAAGCCCTGCGAAGTAAAATCTTGTGGGGCTTTTTTTGGCAAAAAACAAAATAAACGAAAGAAAATTATATTGAAAACATTGAACAACAACAAAGGCATTACACTCATTGAAACTCTTTTTGCAGCAATTGGTTTGGCACTTATGGCTACTGCGATGTACCCTACAGATAACTCTACTGAAATAGCAGGAAACGTACAATCTGCTGTGGACGTTCACAATAATGAACTTGAAAACAGATCAGGTCAAGTTGCAGGTGCTTTCCAAACTTTGGATGGTATTGTTAACGGTCAATAATTGTTGACACCAGTTGATTAGGTTTTAATCAAATCATTCATTGAAACCCTGCCAATAAAAAAACGTAGGGTTTCTCTGGATCGATAAAGGAATCATTAGTGATGAAGATTCTCAGCAATCATAAAGGTATTACACTCATTGAAACGCTGTTTGCAGCTATCGCTTTGGCGATTATGGCTACGGCGATGTACCCTACAGACAACTCCACTGAAATTGCAGCGAATGTTCAGTCTGCGGTAGATGTGCACAACACCCAGCTTCAAAGCAGACAATCTCAAGTTGCAGGAGCTTTTCAAACTTTAGATGGAATTGTTAATCCAACTCAAGTTCGGTGGTATTAATCAGTTTTGATAGGTCTGGTCGTACAATATTTGAATGTAGTAGGAGGTTCAAATATGAAAACACTAAAAAACTCAAAAGGGATAACCCTGATTGAGACGTTGTTTGCAGCAATCGCTTTGGCGATCATGGCTACTGCGATGTATCCCACCGATAATTCCACCGAAATAGCGGCAAATGTTCAGGCCGCAGTGGATGTTCACAACACCCAATTGGATAGCAGGCAAACTCAAGTCTCGGGAGCGTTTATGACTTTGGACGGTATCGTGAATGCCCGCCAAATTCTTCATCCCTATGACCTATTGCCATCAGAGCAAAGACAGTCTAATCCATCAATCTGATTTTTTTGGATAGACGTTTTAGAACGCCGACGTCTTCTTTTGCCTCATCGTTAATGCGAACGAGGTATCTCGCACTTTTTTTAGATATCCTACCACTGGCTTGCAAATTGCTTTTACCAAAGCATGGATTCTACACAGTTAAAATCGAATACAAGCCAATTCTTGAATACAGGTAAAGAAACCATC
>CAZZLF010000226.1:0-3941 GCA_964654965.1 uncultured Bdellovibrio sp. | reverse complement strand
CAACAACCCGAATCAGAAATCGGATATTTATCTCGGTTTCTTTCCTGCAGCACAATTTGATTTATTTTCGGATCTATCTTTGCTGATCGAAGGAAATTTCGACGCTTCTCATAATTATAATAATATTTATTTTGACTTTAATTCTGCTGACCCCGATTATCTGAAAGCCGGTTTTCAATATGCCATCAATGGACATGTTCAAATCAATCCGGCATTGCAGTTTTATACGAGTGATTTCACCGTACCAACCCTTTACTTTGCACTGAGCGCGGCACTCTAATGATAGAAATCAAAAAAGGTTCAATATTGATTTACCGGGTTTTCGATATCGCTGAAGAAGTGAATCTTCAGCGGGTTGAGGAACTATTGAATTCCCCTCTTCCCGGAACGATCCGCTCCCGTCTCAAGTTCACCCTGACTCCACGTCAAACCATCATCATGCGAAACGCTCCGATCACCTTGGGATTGGGCGAGTCCGAAATTGTTTTTTTGAATGAAAACGTAAAAGCTGAAATTTCAGCAAAAATCTGGGACTACGGAGTCATCTCCATACTGTTCCAAATCCCGATTCCTCCAGGAACCAGCTGGGAAAAACTGATCGATATCAGCGCTCAACTGGAGCAAGACACTCTGATCGATGAATCGGCAAAGTACCGCACCCAGGAACTTCAGAACATCATTCGTCCTGCACTTCGGGATATGCACTATTGGCACGAATTCGAAGACTACAATATTTTTTTCTTTGAAGAGATTGAAGGGATCAATGACTGTAACGAGATTTTTGACAAAGTCGATGTGGCAAGACTCGTGGTTGCTGAGAATACCGTTTCACTTTCTGAACATTCTAGAAAATCAATTCTTGAAAGCACCCTTCAGTACTCTACCCATGATCTTTGTGTAATCGACTGGAACAGCGCCATCGTGATCGAGCCTTCCGGAAAAAAAGAAGTCCCTGAAGCGATCGAGTTTGCACTGACCCACCTCATGGAAATGCGTTATTACGATGCACTAATTGATCAACGCCTTTCGGTGCTCTATGACTCCATCGAAAGATCCCGCGGAAAATTTTTACAGAATCGATTTACTCAGCTCTCTCGTGAGGCTTCTGCCCGATACATCGAATTTTCTGAATTCATTGAGCGAGTCGATAATTCCTTCAAAGTCGTGGGTGATTTTTACCTCGCAAAAATCTTCCGGGTCGCAAATGAAGAGTTTCGAATTCCGGAATGGGAGGGAAATATCCTTCGTAAAATGGGATTAATCGCCAACCTCTCAGCCCTGCTTCAAGGGGAAATCAACGTCAAACGCAGTCTTTGGCTTGAAATCACGATTGTAATTCTGATTCTTTTTGAATTGATGGCCGTCTTTTTTAGAATAGCACACTGATGAATGAACACTCCGGACATTCCAAGCTTAATCCCCGTACGATTCGTATCGCAGCGATTTTATTAGCGCTCATCTCCGGAATCATTATTTTTGGATTCAAGCTCTATGCTGCAAATATTTCGAATTCCTCTGCACTTCGATCAGATGCTCTCGAGGGAAGCGTGAATATTCTTGCTGCTGCATTTGGGTTATTCTCAATTGTATTTGCAGAAAAACCGGCCGATCACGATCACCCCTACGGACATGGCAAGATTGAACATTTTGCAGCCGTATTCGAGGGCGGTCTGATTTCTCTTGCTGGATTTCTCATCTTACTCGATACCGTATCCCGATACTTGAATCACACTCCGATTCAAAATCTGGAAAAGGGACTTCTGATTTCTTTTATTGCAGGTACGGTAAATGGCCTGATCGGAATCGGTCTTTATTTCGCTGGAAAAAAATATCAGTCGACAACATTGAAGGCTGACGGAATGCATTTACTCAGTGATTTTTGGAGCACCCTTGGACTTACCGTTGGCTTGGGACTAGCGATTTTTACAGGCTGGACCTGGATTGATCCAGTTTTAGCTGTACTGGTTGGAGTCATGCTTTTTGTCGCCGGTTACCAGGTTTTCAAACCATCCTGGAACACCCTGCTCGATGCTGCTAATCCTGAATCGATCCGAAACGTGGTCAAACTTCTCAATCAAATGAAGTTGGATCCAGTGATTACGGTGCATGAATTAAAAACCCAAACTTTCGGCAGAGATGCTCATATTGATCTCCATCTGGTCATTCCTGAGTTCTTTACCGTGAAGGAGGGCCATCTCATCGCTGACCAAGTCGTCAGCCAGCTTCAAAATCATCTTGGTGTGGATTCCATGATCCATGCACATCTTGACCCCTGCGAAAAACTATATTGCTCAGAGTGTAATTATGAAAACTGTCCGGTCAGAACAAAAGCATTCACCGGAAAAAAACCATTAACTCCTGAATTAATCGTGAAGAACGGGCCAATCTGAAACATTGAAGTTTTCATCATGATCGCCGTGTAAGCGCTTAGAACCAACTGACTCTAGAGATCTTAAGAACCGTTTTAGGTCATTCCCCGATCGCTCAAATAATTTCAAAAATCCATGGTCAGAATCATCATAAGTCTTGAACTGAACAACCGTTGCATTACTGATCGGATGACGGATCTCCAGCTCATTTTGCAGATCGGAAAGATATTTGTTCTTTTTTTCCAATTTTTCAGAGTCACTGGATGGTGATTCATAAATTTTATTCAAATCAGCGTAAGCGGATGAGAATCGCCTAAAAATTTTCTTCTGGCGGTCTTTTACCTGAAGATATTTTTTCCATTCTGCAGAATCCATTAGCCCCATTGACTCGAAATACCGTTGAGTCAGAACCCATGCTACAAAAAAAGCAACACTTTCATTGAAGTAAGATTGGTTTTTCCAATAAATAGTTGCATGTACCGATTCGTGAATCAGAACATTCACCAACTCGACCAGGGCTTCCGGTTCGATTCTTCCATCGCGTTGAGGAATCATGGAGGATAAAAGCGGGTCCTTGAACCATCCCAGGGTGGAATACGCTGCTGCACCTCGGACATCGATGTCTAATCCTTTTTTCTCGAAATCTTTTGCAAATTTTATCGCATCATTCTTATCAAACCAACCGATGTAATTAAAACTTCCAACAATCGGAAACGAAAAGATTTTTACATTGAACTTTAAAGCATCCGATACGGTGACCACATACACGACAGCATCCTGATCTAGCTTCACATAACTCTGATAATTGGGAGTCGGCTTCAGACCGGATTCTTCACAAAAAGTTCGAATGCCTGGAATTTTTTTCAAAAGTGTGACCAAGTTTGGATCGGTGGTTGGATCTTCGATCACTTTTTCAATAGGTTTTGCGCGGTTCAATAATCCTAACTGACCTTTTCCTGCCTGATAAAAATAATAAACAGAACTGCATCCGCTGAGCAGTACGGAAATCAAAGACACCATGATCCATTCCAACTTTAACTTAGAAATAGATTGCTCCACCAACACTATAGCTGAGGTTGTCCTGCCAGGAGCCAATTGCGCCTCCGGTCAAGTAAGACGTAACTTCCGATTTTAACGCAATCTGCGAAGTCAATTTCAACTTAAAACCGATTCCCCCGATAACCGAAACCTGATCCAGGCGTCCCGGGGCACTGAAACCTGAGGCTGGATAAGTTCCAGTTGCATCCCGATTCAGCTGACCAACACCGATTCTGAAAAAAGGTCGCATCGAATCCTTATCATCAAAAAGATAATAGAGAAGATTCAGGCTATAAACACGATCATGATAGGAGGTATCTTGGACGCCGGGAACATAAGTATCGGTCCTTGAATCATTGTAAGAAAACTGCAATTCACTGTCCTGAGTAAAATAGTATCCCAGACTCAAACCATAACTTCTGACCTTGCTGAAACTTCCAGCATTGTAATTACTGCGATTCCAGGAATAGCTTCCGCCCAGTTCGTATACTCCGGCCTCGGCTGCCATCCCTGTAATAAAAATAATCATGACTG
>CAZZLF010000225.1:0-3950 GCA_964654965.1 uncultured Bdellovibrio sp. | reverse complement strand
TCTGATCAAGGCTGAAATCATCGGTCGTGATCCCGAATTGGATGTGGCTCTTTTAAAAGTTAAAACTAAGTTGAATCTGACACCCATTTCACTTGGTGATTCTGACGCGATTGATGTGGGTGAATATGTAATCGCGATTGGAAATCCGCTGGGCTATGGACACACAGTTTCTCATGGAATCCTTTCTGCTAAAGGAAGAAGAAATCCAGAGTTTCGTCTTGGTCGTTATCTTCAGACCGATGCATCGATCAATCCTGGAAATAGCGGTGGACCGTTATTGAACATGAAGGGTGAGGTGATTGGTATTAACAATGCGATCGATGCCCGTGCTCAGGGAATTGGGTTTGCCATTCCGATCAACATGGTGAAAAAAATCCTCGCACAGTTGAAGTCTAAAGGAAGTGTATCCAGGGGTTATCTCGGTGTCGTAGCCGGGGAGTTGACTGAAGAAATTTACGAACAAATGAAAATTGATCGAAAGACCAAAGGTGTTTTGGTAGTAGATGTGGCTAAAGGTCAGCCCGCAGATCAAGCTGGAATCAAGCCTTACGATATTATCACCCAGGTCAATCAGGTGAAAGTCACCAATCCTCAGGATCTAACCAACCAGGTCACTTCTGTGCCAGTGGGTCAAAAAGCAACTTTGGTGTTATTGAGAGAGGGCAAAGAAAAAACGATGGAAGTAGCTCTGGCAGAAAGACCCGTTGACGGAATCGCTGGAATACGGAAATCACCCAAAGGCACCAAGCTTTCCAAAGAAAATGCAACACCGGAAGTTTTTGAGGAGTTTGGTTTTTCTGCTGAAGTAATTGAAGAATCCAATGCAGCCCAATTTGGATGGATGGCATCCGAGTTCAAAAATGAATCCAGAGTGATCATCACTGAATTAGAATATGACAAACCTGCAGTTAATTCTGGTTTAAGTCGTAATGATGTGATTCTAGATGTCACCAAAGAAGGCAATCATTATGCAGTCAAAAATGTAAATGATTTGGCTAAATATCTCTCCGAATCAAAGGGAAAATCAGTGATGCTCCGAGTGAAACGACAAGACTCAAAAGGAAATTCCTCCGTATTGATGATCGTTCTCAAGAAGTGATGATCCAGTATTTAAATATTGTTTAACTGTTCTACTGGAAAGATTTTTTTATGGATGGGCTTGCTTTCTCTGAAAGCATGCCCATTTATATTTTCAAGGAGGCGCTTGCGCCATGAAACAAAAATTCACCAATAGTTTTGAACAGATTCTTCAACAGTCCCAAACCGAGGCCCTGCAAAGAGAGCATCAGGAGTGGCGTGTCGAACACGTGCTGAAAGCCATGGTTGAAAATTCATCTGAAGAAGGAGAAGAGTCATCGATTGTTTCGGTTCTTTCATTAGCGGGTGCAAGTATTCCTGCATTGAATTCGGCAGTCGATGCCAGGCTAAAAACCTTACCAAAAGTTCTTTCAGGAAGCACCCAGTTATATCCATCTGCTGAGCTTCAAAAAGTTCTCGCGTTTGCCGAGTCAGAAGCAAAAAAAATGAAGGATGAATTTGTTTCTTCCGAGCACTTCATTCTTGCCTTGTTTCACTCGAGTTTTTCTCAGACCGATGCTGGAAAAATCATCCGAGATACTGGTTTAACCGAAGGCAAAATGAAAGATGCATTGAAAAAAGTTCGAGGAAACTCACGCATCCAAGATCAAGACCCCGATTCAAAGATGAATGTTTTGAAAAAGTATTGTCGCGACTTGACCGAGTTAGCAAAAAACCAAAAATTAGATCCAGTAATAGGTCGGGATGAAGAAATTCGACGTGTGATGCAGGTACTGTCTCGTCGGACAAAAAACAACCCCGTGCTGATTGGTGAACCCGGAGTGGGTAAGACCGCAGTTGCCGAGGGCTTGTCGATTCGAATTGCGAATGGAGACGTACCTGAAAATCTGAAACAAAAAAGACTTTTAGTTTTAGATCTTGGTTCATTGATTGCCGGTGCGAAATATCGAGGAGAATTTGAAGAAAGACTGAAAGGCGTTTTGAAGGAAGTCACTGCTGCACAAGGTGAGATCATTCTATTTATCGATGAAATCCACACCTTGGTGGGAGCCGGAGCTACCGAGGGTGCAATGGATGCGGCAAATCTTCTGAAACCGGCCCTTTCCCGGGGAGAAATGCATTGTATTGGAGCAACCACCCTTGATGAGTACCGTAAGTATATTGAAAAAGATGCAGCTCTGGAACGACGATTCCAGCCAGTCATGGTACTAGAACCCAATGTTGAAGATACAATTTCCATTCTACGAGGTCTACGTGAGCGCTATGAAGTCCATCACGGTGTGAACGTTCGAGATTCCGCACTGGTTGCCGCAGCCACACTGTCCAACCGTTATATTACCGAGCGGTTTCTTCCAGACAAAGCAATTGACCTTGTCGATGAAGCTGCCGCTAAGCTTCGCATCGAGCTGGATTCACGTCCGGAAAAGATTGATCAGATCGAACGACGTCAAATCCAGCTCGAAGTTGAGCGTCAAGCGTTGAAAAAGGAACCGGATTCTGCCTCCCAAAACCGGCTAAAAACAGTTGAGCAAGAATTGGAGTCATTGCGTGAAGAAGGACAAAAATTCAAAGCCATTTGGGAAAAGGAAAAAATCGGTGTTGAAAAAGTAAAACAATTGAAAGAAAAAATTGAACGAACAAAGCTGGATGCAGAAGCAGCAGAGCGAAGTGGTGATCTGGCTAAGGCCGCTGAGTATAAGTACGGAAAGTTGATTTCTTATCAAAAAGAACTCGATGCTTTGTTGAAGGGAGGCTCCACTGAAAATACTTCTACTTTACTGAGGCAGGAAGTTACGGAAGAAGACATCGCAGAAGTGGTTTCCCGGTGGACCGGTATCCCGGTTTCTAAAATGGTGGAATCGGAAGGACATAAACTCGTTGAAATGGAATCCCGTCTTGCAAAAAGAGTCATTGGTCAGAAAAAGGCCCTCGAAGCTGTATCCAATGCTGTTCGGCGTTCTCGTGCTGGCCTTCAAGATCGTAAGCGTCCTATGGGTTCATTCCTGTTTTTGGGACCAACCGGTGTTGGTAAGACCGAAACAGCGAAAGCGCTCGCTGAATTTTTGTTTGATCAAGAGAGTGCAATTGTTCGGATCGATATGAGTGAATACATGGAAAAACATACAGTGTCCCGTCTGGTTGGCGCGCCTCCGGGTTATGTGGGGTACGAAGAAGGTGGCACGCTCACCGAAGCGATTCGACGGAGGCCCTATTCTGTGATTCTTTTGGATGAAGTGGAGAAAGCTCATCCGGATGTTTTCAATATCTTTCTTCAAGTTTTAGATGATGGTCGCATCACCGATGGTCAAGGCAGAACGGTGAATTTTGCAAATACCTTGATCATCATGACATCGAATCTCGGAAGTGATGTGATATTGAATGAAAAAAATCCCGTGATTCGTGAATCTAAACTTCAGGAAATCCTTCGAGCCAGTTTCAAACCTGAATTTCTGAATCGAATTGATGAAGTAGTGACCTTCGATCATTTGGAAAAAACCGATATCAAGCAGATTCTCGATATCATGGTGCATTCATTGAATCACCAGTTGCTCGAAAAAGGTCTCGAAGTGGAATTAACCGTGACCGCATCTGATCAGCTGTTGGAAGAGGGGTACGATCAGGATTTTGGAGCTCGTCCACTAAAGCGAGTCTTTCAAAAAAGGGTACAAGATCTATTGGCGATGGAGATGCTGAAAGGTTCAATCCAACCTGGAAAAGTAGTCATCGATTACCATCGGGTGTCTGACAACTTTTCCATGCTTGGTGCTTCAAAATAAAAAGAGCCCCTAACTGAATTCGTTCGGAGCTCTTTCTTATTGTTTTTTTATCTTAAATTAATGAGTGGATTCGATTAAAGCGGTCTGGATTTGCATGATTTCAGATTCACTTGGAATATTACCTAAGAGGTATCT
>CAZZLF010000224.1:0-3989 GCA_964654965.1 uncultured Bdellovibrio sp. | reverse complement strand
CCTGAGTTAAGGGACGAAAAAGAGGGATTTGCATCAAAGAGTTTTGAGGCTTCATAAAAAAAATGTAACATTAATTTGTGGAACTACCAAAAAGTTACGGGTCAGAGCATTTTCTGAGAACCAAAAGACCAAAAAAAATCAAAAAAGTCTTTATCGCTCAGATGGATGAAATTGATTGCGGTGCCGCCTGTCTTTCGATGATCACTAGTGCTTTGGGAAATCCAGTACCCTTATCCAAAACGAAAAAAGCACTCGACCTAACGCAGCACGGAACGTCTCTTTTTGGTATCGTTGTGGCATCTGATCGATTGGGATTGGAAACCTGTTCCCTTCAAACCAACTATGAAGATTTGCTTCAAATCAGAATGCCCGGGATTATTCATTTCAAATCTGAAAAAGATAATGAAATTGTAAATATTGACCACTTTGTCGTAGTTTACGAAGTTAAAAAGAATTCGGTCATCATTGCCGACCCATCTTTTGGGTTAATTCAAATCAGTAAAAACGAATTTCTAAAACGTTGGACTGGTATAGTTTTGACGTTTAATGAAACTCCGCAATTTTATCAGACCACTCATCACCCCGAAAATGCGATTACTGTTTCTTCCATGATTAAATCGAATCAAAAGGCGTTGCTTTTTACTGCATTCATCTCGCTGGTGATGACTGTAATTGCACTGATTCCGACAAAGCTAATGGGAAAACTAATCGATCAACTAGGAATCAATTCAACTCAAGGATTTGAAATCCTGGCTGCAATGGCATTGGGAATACTCGCCTCTCGGCTTTTGGGGATTTTTCTAAAATTTTTAAGAGATCGGGTTTCCATTCGTCTTTCTTCAGTAATTGAATTTAAATTGGTTTCTCAACTTCACGGAAGAGCCATGAAACTTCCCATGAAAGAAATCTCTATTCGTAAAACGGGTGACCTGCTATCCAGAATTCACGGAATGGGTGAACTTGAATCTTTTATTTCACAAAATTTCATCGAAATTTTTCTAGATTTGATCATGACGATGGTCTTTCTGGTTTTTCTATTTCTGATTCATCCACAATTCGGTTGGATCGCAGTATTAACTTTTGGATTCATTTCCATTTATTCTTATTTTGTTTCTAATTGGGCGAAACGCTCGACTTATCGACTATTGAGTGAGTCCAGCGCCTGCGAGTCCCTGATGATTCAGAACCTGCGTTATGTCGGAGTAATTAAAAGTTTAGGTTCAGAGGGATATTTTATCCGAAAATGGCTAAACAAAAGTCGTCATTTGGTGAAAAAACAAAATCATTTTAAAATTCATTTTAATCAATTGAAACATGTCGAAGGGTTTTTTGCGTTACTCAGTGACATGGCGGTATTGTTTCTTGGAATCTCTTTGGTCAAAACTCAAACCATCACTCTGGGTGAAATGATTGTTGCCCAGGGGTTTTTCATGCAATTCATGAGCCCTCTTTACGGTTTGACCCAGGCATACGACGCACTTCAAAGGGCAAATGTTTCATTGGAGCGTGCGAATGACTTGCTTTCTATCCAAAAGGAAGAATCAGGAGCAGATAAAATCCCTGAAAAATGCGATTCGTTAGAGCTGAAAAATGTAGAATTTGCTTATGAGTCTCTGAATCCGGATTATTTATTGAAGGGGATCGATATCAAGATTAATTCAGGAGAATTTTTGTTGATCACTGGAAAAAGTGGGGCAGGAAAGACGACTTTAATTCAGTTGATGCTTAGAATGCATGACCCAATGAATGGTCAAATATTGTTTAATGGCAAAGATCTGAAGGATTTTAATCTGAGCGACTTGAGAAAGAAAATTGGATACGTTTCACAAGAGCCGATTTTGTTGCCATTGAGTATCGAGCAAAATATCACATTTGGCGATGATGATAGAGATGAAGCTCATCTAGAAAATGTTTTAAATCAATCCAACTGTATTGAATTTATCTCGCGAATGGATCGAGGCTTGAAAACGATTCTTCAAGAAGACGGCAAAGGACTCTCCGGAGGTCAAAAACAACGAATAGCGCTGGCAAGAGCTCTTTATCGCTCGCCTTCGGTTTTGATCATGGATGAACCCACCAGTGCGCTTGATAAGGCGTCCGAAAAAAGTTTCATTGAGGCCATTCAAAAGCTTAAAGGTAAAATGGTCATCATTATGTGTACTCACAAGGCCGAATCCTTTGATTTTGCTGACCGTATTATTGAAATCAAAAATGGCAAAGCCTACGAGTCAAGAATCAAATCATGATCCAGGATTGACCGATCCTGACAACAAGTTATACTGATTGTGATGGCAACTTATAAGAAAATAGGATTTCAAAACTCAACTCTGAACACTGATGATTGGGATCTCGACTCCGTTTTGGAAATCGAACTCAGTGATTCAAAAAAAGCGTTCATTATTGACGGCGTTTTTGATCTAAAAACAGCTGAAGTTCTCTATCAGAGTTACTCTAAACTTCCGTTTGCGTTTACTGACTTTGACCGGTATGACACGAAACATGTTCAGCATTTAGTTCACTATTTGGGTGAGAATGAAATTCAGGATGAACAGCATTCGGGGTCCATCATCAATTTGGTCTATGATTTGTTAGATAATTTAAAGCTCAAGCATAAGAGAAAATTAAGCAGAGCTTATATCAATTTTAACTTGTTTGGTGATTATCAGTACACCCATAACGATGGTGACGAGTGGACCGCGCTTTTTTTTATTGCTGACGAATGGAAAGAAGACTGGATGGGTGAGTTTTTTATAGTGGATCCGGTTGATGGAGTTAAATTTGCGGTAACCCCCAAGCCAGGTAGAATGGTTTTATTTGATGGTGAAATTATCCATCGAGGAGGTGTCCCCTCAAAGCTTTGCTTTAAACCAAGGCTTACGTTGGCAGTGAAGGTTGAAAGATAGCTCATTAAAAAAATGCAGGCATTTTGTTTGAATTGTACATGAGAGTAATTTTTAAACAAAAAACTCATAAAAATCAACAAGTTGAAAAACGCCGCATTTAAAAGGTGATATTTGAAAAAAAATTGAATTTTTAAATAAACTCTGTAAAATTATTAATAAAGGGGAGTCTTATGGCTAAACCAAAAAAGTTGACAATCAATGATCTCAAGTCGGTAATCGCTGGAGTCGCAGATGAATTAGGAAAGAAGAGCGGCGAACTTGGTGGTAAAAAACTAAGCAGAGAAGATCGCGGTAAGATTAAATGTATGGAAGGCTACATTCATGATGGAGATGGGGGCACTTGCAAACCAGCCTCTGGTACTGCGAATGATGTCAAAGTTAAGAAGTAGTTAAAAAACCAAAATTTTAATTTTAGGAAGGCTCCTTCGGACATATTGCTCTGGGAGCCTTTTTTGTTTAAAGTAATTATTGAATTGCCAGTTCAGTTACGCTCAGCCGGTGAACATTTTGATATTGAATGAATCTCTAAATTCAGTGTCCCTGCAAAGTTGAGTTACAAGTCAAGATGAGCTTAGATTTTATCATTAAAAAACTCAAAGAGAATGATTAGGGTATTTTCTTAAAAAATGGATGACCTGATCAACTTTTTTTAAATGATCAATTTCAATGAGTGTAGTATTCCACTTTACTGCTTCGTCAGTCGTTTTGCGGTTAATTTCATATCCATCTAAAAATCCTACTTCAGTGAGTTCATGGATTTCAGCCCGGGCAAACTCGATATCCCATTTTCTTAACTTTGAAAGGTCAGTAAAAACAACGCCCTTTTGTGGAATGATTTTGATTTTATTTTTTTTAAAGACTGATTTCAGATCTAGTTTGTGAATTTTGGAAAGTCCTTCAATGACAATGGTGATTCGATCTTGAACTGATGAAAACAAAGGTTGGTTTTTCATCATGCGGTGAATCTCCTTAGAGAGAGCTTTCGCAAATTCCATTTCAATTTTACTCAAATGCTTGCCTTCGATTAAAAAATCGAGACGAAATTTTAAATTAAGAATGAAACGATTGTATTGTTCAAGGTAGTCC
>CAZZLF010000223.1:0-4023 GCA_964654965.1 uncultured Bdellovibrio sp. | reverse complement strand
TGGATGCAGAATTGTTTGCACTTCAAAATGCATACGAATCAAATTATCAGGATTCTGAAACGCAGTCAGTGTTACTGGCAGACGTAGGGGCATTGAGTACTAAGATCGTGGTGTGTGGAAATGGAATTCCTTATTTTACGAAAGATGCTTCCTTTGGCGGAAATGCCATCACTCAGGAAATTCAACGAGAATTGAACTTTGCGCGGTTTCAAGATGCAGAAGCATTGAAAGTTTCAAATAATGTTCCCCAAGAAGTCAGGGATGTGCTCAGTCGTTCCGCACAAAACCTGGCGATTGAAATCAAGAGAGCGCTGGATTTCTATTCGGCATCATCGCTTGGTCCGCCGGTTACTCAAATCTATCTCTCCGGTGGTGCTTCTCGTGCTGGTTCGATTATTTCAGCCATCAAGGAAAAAACCGGCCTGCCAACCGATTATTTGAATCCATTCCTTTCTGTTGGAGTGGAAGCTTCGGCAAACCTTGCTGACCCAACACAAATTTCTCCGGAAGTGGTCATTCCCATGGGGCTTGCAATTCGTGCGGGAGTCGAAAAATGATCAAGATTAATCTCGCTTCCAAAAAGCAAATTGCATACGCAAACCAGGAAGGTAAAGGGACTTCACTCGGAGGAGATGAATTAAAAGAAATGGGTGCAAGGGCGGTTGTTCCTTTGATACTCATGATTGGAATTTATTTCGGTTCTGATTATTACGTTGGAATGAAAAAGAACAGTTTGGAAAAGATGATTGCCGCTGTTCAAGTTGAAAAACAAAGCGTTGAAGCCCAGTTGAACAAATTTACAGGATTCGAAACTCAAAAGGCTGAGTTGGAGAAAACGGCTGATGCAATCAACATTAAAATTTCCACTATTGAAAAACTGATTCGCGACAAAGATGCTACCTACAAAACTTTAGTGGAACTTTCTCAGTCATTGCCAAAAGATGTTTGGCTCACTGATTTTGAGGCGACTGCAGAAGGCTACCGGATCCAAGGTGCAACCAAGGATATCGCCGTGGTGAGTGATCTGATGACTAAACTGGGAAGCAGCATTTATTTTAAGAATGTAACCTTGAAAAAAAGCGAGATGGAACCTAACGGTAAAATTGCCAATTTCGAATTGACCGCGGGGAGGTTGTAGGGATGGGCGCGCTGAGCAAGATTCCTTTCTGGATGTTTTTTTTCTTGTACATCGTCTATACAGGGTATCAATTATTTGCTTTCGAAATCTCTGACTCCGGAGAAGTAGCCCAGTTGAATCAACAGCTGATCCAATCCAAACAAGAAGTGGATGAGCTTAAGGGAAAGTTATCTGAGGGTGAAAAATTTACCAGAAACTTGGAAGCAAAAAAGGAAGACATCCGACAGCAGGTAAAAAAACTTTCTGAATATCAAGGAGTACTGGCGGACAGTCTCGATGTTCCCGCCTTGATCAAGATGTTGATCACTGAAACCAAGCGCATCAAGTTAAGAGTGGATCGCATTGTGCCGGGGCGTAATTCTCCTAAAGAATATTATCTCGAACAAGAATTCAATTTGGCGGTTCATGGTACCTATGTCCAGATCGTGTTGTTGGCGCAAAGAATCTCCCAGCTTCAGCGTATTTTGAAGTTGGAATCGTTCAATTTCAAGCCAGTCCTTGACAGTGCTGGCAAACCGAATGGACTTCTCGAAGCCAATATTTCAGTTACTGCCTATCAATATGCGATGAGTAATGAAGATTCGATCGCGAGGCCGTTTCGATGAGTTCGATAGTTTTTTTTGCCATTCTTGCTGCGAATGCCACTGCTCAACCTCAACAAGGATCGGGAATGGATTCCGTTTTAGTTGAAGAATCCATCATGTCCATTCGTGACCCGTTTAGAGTGCCCGTAGTTTTAGAAAAAGCAGATGAAACGGGTGAGCGAAAAAAAACAGAGCTGGAATTGTTCTCGATCAGCGACATGCACTTGAACGGCGTGCTTTCCGGCGGAAAGCGGTCGAGAGCTTTGTTGAGTCTTCCTGATTCAAAAACGGTTTTCGCATCGATCGGGGATAAAATTGGAATCCGCGAAGGAAAAGTTACTTCCATATCGGGCGATGCGATCGAGGTCGTCGAGTTTGAAGTGGATGAAAACCGCAAAAAAGTTCCGAGATACTTTCGCATGTTGATTTCAGGTGAGCTGATGCCAGTCAGCAAAAAGGGGGATTGATGTTCAACCGGATTTTTTTAATTTCGGGTTTATTGTGTGGAATGGGATTGTCGGTACAAGCACAATCTCCGGTTGAAATTGCTTCAAAAACTGCAGAGGCTACCAAAACAGGTAAGTTCACCGGATCTCCCATCACCATTAAATTAAAAGATGCAGACGTTCACGAAGTTTTGCGCATGATCGGTGATACTAGCGGATTCAATATCGTGATTCATCCTTCTGTAACCGGAAAAATCACATTGTCCATGGAAGAAGTGCCCTGGGATCAGGCTCTGGATATCGTATTGAGTACATTGAAGCTTTCAGCAGAGCGGAATGAAAGTGTTCTTCGTGTTTTGCCAAAAGAAATGATGATTGCTGAAAAACGACAAGAGCTCGATGCGCTCAAGTTGACCCAGGCCACAGCGCCGCGGATTACCAAAGTTTTTCCCATCAGTTATGCGGACATCAATAATCTTGCAAAATTGCTACAACAGTTCATTAATTCTCAAGTCCTCGCAGACACTCCTGCCAGCAATGGTGGAACGATCATTGTCGACAACGACATTCAAAGTTTGATTGTCAGGGATACCGTGGAGAATATCGATAAGATCAAGAAAATGATCGAAATCCTGGATGTTCAAACTCCTCAGGTTCTTATTGAAGCAAAAGTGGTAGAGGCATCTGAAGATTTTTCTAAATTGATCGATGGAAATCTCGGAATCGGTGGCAACCGGCTGGGAGCCGGGTTTAATGGAACCAGCAGTTTGTTGGGGTCATCCATTTCTTTAGGTAATACTACAGGTGGATTCTCGGCAGCGGGATTGACTTTGTTCAAGTTGGCGAACGGCACCGCTGGTTTGTCCGCTTCATTGCAAATGTCAGAATCAGAAAGCAAGCTTAAGGTGGTTTCATCACCTCGAACAGTGGTCTTGAGCGGTAAAACAGCGACAGTCACCCAAGGAAAAACATACGCGGTAAAACTAGTCACACCACCGAGTGCGAATAATCCAGGCTCTCAGCAGATTGTTCAAGTCACTGCAAATACTCGCTTGAATGTAACTCCAAGAGTGACCAATGACGGCTCAGTTTTCATGAATTTAAACCTGGTCAGAGAGGTCCTTAAATTACAATCGGGTGATGTCCCTGCGATTCAGCCAAGAACGATGGATACCGAGGTGATTATTGAAAGCGGTAACACTCTTGTGATTGGTGGCGTGTTGAACGTAGATGAAAGTACTTCCGAAGCTGGTATTCCTTTCTTAAGAAATATCCCGATTCTTGGAGCATTGTTTGGAAACGAAACTGAGTCTAAATCAAAAAGCGAACTGATGTTTTTCATCACACCGCGAATCTTGAATCAGAAAAAAACCGGAATCATCGACGATGAACCGGCTAAAATATGAGGAAATATGCGGAAAAATAGCGCAAAAGGAAATCCCCAGATTTACCACTATCTCAAAAAATATCAGGAAGATCCAACATCAAGGGTCTTTGCTCCTTTATCAGAGGCCTATCGTAAGGCAGGGCTTTTGGATGAAGCGATCGACATTTGTCGGGATGGACTTCGAATTCATCCGAATTTTATCGGTGGTCGTGTCGCCTTGGCCCGCGCTTTTTTTGATAAGCGCTTTTATGAAGACGTAGTCAAGGAACTGGAGCCGGTCATTGCGGATGCTCCGGACAACCTGGTCGCCCAGCGGTTGTTAGCCGATAGCTATCTCATCCTTGGTCGAATCGCGCAGGCATTGAATGCATATAAGGTTCTTCTCTATTTTACTCCCCAAGACATCGAGCTTGGAAAAATGGTGAAAGAAATTGAAATGAAGGCTTACGAGGACGGAGCTCTGGTTTT
>CAZZLF010000222.1:0-4079 GCA_964654965.1 uncultured Bdellovibrio sp. | reverse complement strand
CTTTGAATCTTGGCATTCAAGACGACTTTAACTGCGTCCACTTCACAATCCGAGTGAACATAAAGATGACAAAGTCCCTGATCATGGGCCACCACGGGCATCGTGGCATTGGCTTTGACGAACCTTACCAGTGAGGAACCACCGCGGGGGACCATAAGGTCAATGTAGGAATCCATCTTGAGCATTTCAGCCACTTCCTCACGGGTTTCGATCAAATTGATGGATCCAGAAGGAAGCAATCCCTCGACTGCTTTCAAAATCACGGAAAATAAAATTTGATTGGAATATTGGGCTTCTTTTCCACCTTTGAGGATGATTGCATTTCCTGATTTGATCGCCAGAGCAGCACCATCTACCACGACATTGGGGCGGGATTCAAAAATCATTCCGATCACCCCGATTGGAATACGCTGCTTTTGAATCAAAAGACCATCGTTTCTGGTATGAGTATGGACGATTTTTCCGACCACTTGTTTTTGAGCTGAAACTTCAAGACACATCTTGGATAACGATTGAATTCCTCTCGAATTCAGCGTCAAACGATCGATCATTGATGGAGATAGAGAATTATTTTTAGCAAAATCGAGATCTTTTTGATTGGCCTTCAAGATTTCGGATTCGTGAGCAAGCAACTCGGTCGCAATCTGATGTAGAGCGCGAACGCGGACAGACTCCTTCAGCCCTTGAAGAACGTGACAGGATTCTTTCGCTTTTTTTGCTAATTCAAGAACACTCATCCTTCATCCTTTTTCAACAGTAAATTATCTTTATGAATGGCAACGACGGAAGGCACATGATCCAGAAGTTGCTCAAGTTCCGATGATTTTTTACCTTTGATCTGGTCCAGTTCTCGATGATCATACTCACTCAATCCAACAGCAAGAATTTTACTCTGGTGACGAACTTGAATCACGTCTCCCCTTTTAAACTTTCCGATTACCTTTTTAATGCCCACTGGCAGTAACGATGTATTGCTTTTCAAAAGGGCTTGAGTTGCTCCCTCATCAATGACCACATAGCAATCATTTCGAACTACTGTTGAAAGCCAGGATTTACGACGCGATTTTTGCCGTTGAGGATTACCCTTGAACAAGGTCCCCCCCTTTTTGTCCATCAATCTGGACACAGCATGCGGATAGAGAAAAGACCCCAGAACCACATCGACTCCAAGTGGAGTGAGTTTTCGAACGGCCTTTAATTTAGTATCCATTCCACCTCGACCGACACTGGTTTTAGCAGCTATTTTAACCGATGAAAAATCATCACGAAAATCAACTTCTTCAAACCGTTTGGCATCAAGTTCCTTAGGGTTTTTATTATAGAGCCCGTCTGCCTCTGAAAGTAAGAATAGTTTTTCGGCATCACTGGCTTCGGTCATCATCACGGCCAGTTGGTCGTTGTCGCCTACAGTGATTTCCTCATATGAAACCGTGTCGTTTTCGTTGACGATGGGAAGAATTCCATGATCAAGCAAACGATTCATTGTATTGCGAATATTGAGGAAGCGCTTACGCAATTTAAAATCATCATGGGTGACCAGAATTTGAGCACAGGGCCAGCCAAAAGAGGAAAGTGCATCGAGGTAGGCTTTCATCAACAGAGGTTGCCCTACGGCAGCGCAAGACTGCTGATAGGAAATCATCATTTTTTTTTCATCTGGCCTAATGACATGAGTTCTTCCCGAATTAATAGCTCCAGATGAAACTAAAATCGGCTGATAGCCTTTAAGTCTGAGTGCTTGAAGATCTTCAATGAGGCTTTTGATTTTATTGAGACTGACGCCGCCATTTTCATCTGTGACCCCGAGTGAGCCCACCTTGACGACGATTCTGTGTTTCATGATTCCGTCCATGTAGAATCATTTTAAACCTAAAAGTTTGGTTAAATAAAGGAGCTTTCAAAGTTATTCAGAGGCTACGATCCTGTACCAACCGACATATAGTTCGGCGATGCTGTAACCACGCATATTGATGTCAAAACTGACAACCTCAGAAGACCCCTTCCAGAACTTGTATCTGCCGCTGGAAGCACCTCTGGCAACCCCCAGGCTTGAGTTATAGTAGCCATCGGATTTCAACACACTTAACTCAATATTCCCTCCATAGGAATTAAATCCTGGCTTAGGCCGAATAATCAACACAGCACGTGATGAACCTTCCATATAGATTGTCAGCGCTTTTCCTTCCACAAGAGTTTTGATATCCTGACTTTCGGAAATATTCTGATTGAATCCAAGCATGCCGACATTTGCCTTAATCGTGATGCTTTTCAGTTTTTTGGTTTGATCATCGACATTCGCATAGACATATCCACTTCCGGAAGAAACGTCTAATTTTCCATACCCGAGATTGATTTTTGCCATGCTGTAAGTACTGGCCAGGGCATTGGAACTGTATCCCATTACGATCGCCAAAATCACATTCAAAAACAGCATCGGGACCTCCTTGGAGTGCGTCCGCGAGCGTTATAGCAGGCCAGATGAGTTTATTCAACCATTTTTATTTAAAAAATGAACTGACCTTTAAGGATTTCTGACCTGGATATAAAAGCGCTTTTTTGCACGGGGAGCATTTTCGCCCTTATTCCAAACCTGGATATAAGCATAATCCACACAAGAGCCATCCTGACGATTGATGGAATCACAGGCACCTGTGATCTCAAGCGGAATCTGAACCAATTCTGCCTCAGATTTCATGGTGATCAGTTTTGGGCCAGAATCTTCTCCAACCCAATGAATAGCACCTTGAAGAGCGCCTTTTTGGAATTCCACCTTGATCGTCAAAGGATATTGAAACCGATATTCTTTAGAGCTTTTGAGTGCCACCGAAAGATTAAAAAATTGTTTTCCATTTTTTGGAAGCAGTACTGGAATTGCGTTGCCACGGGATCCCGGCAGACCGGCTATGACCTCATTTCCAGTATTCAAGTTAACCAATCGCATTTCTGCAGCAGGAGTATCACTTAACTGAAAATTTCTTCCCTGAAGCGCATTCAGAAGATCATGAGAAAGCTCTCCTGGCTGACGAAGCCCAGGGCGCCCAAGTTGATCTGCAAATAAAACGTGAGAAAACCAATCTTTTGCCGTTAATGCAGGATGGTCCCGACACAGCCTCATCGCCTCAAGAATCAAGTCAGCCACTTTACGAAGCCCTCGATTTCCTTCACGGTTCACAACCGTCATCATGAAATCATTCATCGCTCCACCATAAGCTTCTCCATCATCATGAACTTCATTGGTGAGGTTGAATCCAGTGTGATTGATGATTCTAAATTTTTCAGAGCCAGGGAAGGGTTTATTGCCAGTCACGCTTTGAACAATGATTTGAGCCAAAAAATCAGCCATGCCTTCACTGAGTCCACCGGTATCTGCAAGTTGTAAATTTTCACCCATCAGCCGATCCATGATTCCATGACCAAGTTCATGCCAGATGGTACTGTTGTCCCGTGCCATGTTCTGAGAGTGACTCGAATATGTGGTGAAATTAATAGTATCATCCGTGTAGAAAGCATTATCCCGAAACTCAACATCCGGATTGAAAAGAAATGCGTTAAACGGACGAGTGGAGAGTTCAGGATCTTCAAAACCATTTTTCTGCAACTCTTCCATGAATGTATTGACCGCATAATAAACCTGAATTTCATCAAAACCATCATTCAGATACGTAAGCGGATCGTGATTCTCCAATCTTCGTGCAGGCCTATTCATCGCTTCTGCGCTACTGGTCAATGGTTTGCCATAAAATGCATTTCCGGGAACCATTTCATAAATCAACTTTCCTTCCACGAATGCTGGCTTCCAATTTGGAAAAAACGGTGCTGAAGGATTTGCCGAGAACGAAATCCCACTCCAGGTTGAAAATGCATCTGGATGAATATTGATCGTGGCATATTTTCCATGCAACAAAAGACCTCTTTGGTAGTCATTTGAAACTCGAGGCAATCGCGCACGGATTGCAGCTGCACGCTGTTTGAGGTATTGCATGGACCAATACCCTTCCGCACGTCCTTCTTCAGTCATCCCTAAAACCGGGGAGTATTGATATTCAAAATAACGCCGACTCTTCAGTGCAGAATAAAGA
>CAZZLF010000221.1:0-4098 GCA_964654965.1 uncultured Bdellovibrio sp. | reverse complement strand
TTTTCATGATGAAAGGGAAAGAGAGATGGTTATGGCTGATAATAGACAAAAACTTTACCAAGAGTGCAAGATGAAGCTTTTAAAGGTTCGTCAGGAAACCATGAATGGCTTGAATGCATTGAACCCTTCTTTGGCTACTGAAATGGCTGGAGATGAAGCTGATCTTGCATCAGCTCACATCAGTCAAACGCAAGCTCTGAATCAGCGGGATAAATTCCTCTCCAAAATCAAAGAAATTGATGATGCCTTGTCCAGACTGGAGAACGGTACTTACGGAATTTGTGAAGAAACCGATCAACCGATCGAAGAAAAACGCCTGATTGCAATTCCTTGGACTCGATTGAGCCTAGAGGGTGCAGAAGTTCGCGAGCGCGAACAAAAACGTTACGACCAAAAACTCGCCTAGTTCGAACTTATTCCGCGTAAAGAGTGTGGATGATTTCTTGATAAATGATCTTGATACTGGAAGCCACTGGTACGGAAACCAGCATACCGACCAATCCATAAAGTTCTTGTCCGACTGCGACTGCAACCAGAAGACTCAGAGGACTTAGATTTACCAGTTTCCCAATCATCACTGGAAAAATGATCACCATGTCGATCGCATTCACCAGAAGATAAACAAATAAAACAGGCCAACCGAATCCAAGAAGTGCCAATGCCGGAATGTATCCCAAGATGGGTCCAATGTAGGGAAGGATGTTGGTGATCCCTGCAATCATTGCAAGTGTTGCTGCATACTCTGCCTTACAGATTAAAAGACCGACATAGGTGAATAGAAAAACTAAAAAAGCTTCCAAAGTCTTTGCACGGATGAATTTACTTAATGACTTGCTGGCTTTTCCAATCGTTAGAACGATCGATGAATTATATTTTTGGGGAACAAGTTTTAAAAGTTCATTTCCGTAGGTGTGTCCATCCTTCAAAATAAAAAACGAAAAAATGGGGACCATGAAAGTTGCAGAGGCAATGTTACTCAAAAATGACGTAAGCCGTGAAACGAGCCAGTTGGATGAATTGGTTCCGGCCTGATTGAGTAGATTGGTGAATCCGAACTCGAATTCGAGATTGAAATGTTGCTTGATGGAGACTTCCAAATTTTGAATTTTAATCAGAAGGTTTGAAAAAAGCTGAGGAATCGTTTGAACAATGATCGAGAGCTGGGAGATGGCGATTCGGGAGCTCCAATTGATCATTAGTCCAACTATAATGCCCGCTCCAATAAAAACGATAAAAATAGAAAGGGTTCGGCTTAATCCTCTTCGATGAAACAGCTTCACGACAGGAGTGAGAAAAAGCACGTTTAACACAGTGAGCAGGGAAATCAGTTGCAGTGAGGGAGTTACAAAGAAGACAAAAATCAAAAAAACAACAACGAGAAAAAAGAAAAATAACTGACTAAGTTCGTTGTTTTTAGACATTCAAATGTTAATAATTTCTAATCAGAAAGCTTTTGGCAACCAACCCAAGTTTTATCATATCCTTGAGCGCACTGAGGTGCCTGAGTGATGTCAGTTGCAGGAACGGCAGGAATGTTTGGTTTGTATTTTGGAGAAGCCCCCATCAAGGCATTATCAGACATGTCGATCAAAAAAATGGTCAATACAATGCCAAAACCAGCTAGAATTAAACCAACCAGGGTGAAACCAATTTTCTGAACTTTCATTTGCGCGGGATTCATGGTGAAGAGAATATCTTAAACTATCCTAAGAATCTAGCCCTGAAATCTGGCTATTCAAAACTAATAGGGGGTGTTACAAGAAGGGGAACGAAAGGGGGATCGTTTTCATGCCTAATTTAGTTAGTCTGATTTTTATTTCCCTCTTCTTTCAATCTTCCAACGCCTTAGCCTGGTCTCAGATTCCCTTATTCTCAAATGAGTTTGTCGAGTTTTCGGACCCAATTGGGGACAATCGACCTTTGACCATGGGGGTTTATGATCAGGGAAAAGTCCCTCGTATTGAAAACGAAGAAAAGCTATTTTCTCTCGCTTCGGTCAAAAAAGTAATCACTACAGTAACCGCATTAAGGGTTTTAGGATCCGAATTTCGTTTTGCGAATGAATTTACCGCTCAATTAGATCCAAACAGCGACACACTTTATTCGCCTACATTTTCCGTTTCGGGTGACCCTACCTGGGGAAATCCTTCTTATGGTGAATCACTGACGAGTAGAATCATGGTTGTGATTCGAGAGCTCCAAAGGGCAAACGTTCGGAAAGTAGTGGGTGAGATCAATTTTAAATTACTGAGCCCTAATGTTGGATCCTTTGTTCGTCCAAAGAACTGGAAGCCCTCCTGGCTACTAGAGTGTTACGCCAGTCTCCCTACTCCGGTCATTCTCAACGGAAACTGTGCTCAGCTGGTGATTAATCTTAATAACAGTTTCTGGCTCACCAATGGGGTTAGTACACCAATTGAAAACTTGCTTAAACCTGCCAAAGAAAACAGGGTTCAAGTTGTTCCTCAGCTCGATCAATGGGGCAGAGTAAAAAAATATGTTTTAGCAGGTGTTATTTCAAAGCCAACCACCATTTATCTGCCAGTTCATAATAATGAAGAATGGCTCAAAAATCTTTTCATCGAACAACTCAGAGCAAACTCCATTCAGTATTTTCAAAAAGGTGAATTAAACTCAGTTTCTGAGAACCAGTCTTCAGAATTTTTTGTGGACTTATCCTCCATCACTTTGAAAGAAATGATTGCCCCCTTCCTTCAAGAAAGTATCAATATGGTAGGGGAGCGACTCCACCTTGAAGCTTCAGATGATTTAGGCACCATGGCCTCACTTCTCTCTGATCCTCAGGATTATAATAATGTTGAGTTCGTGGATGGTTCCGGATTAATGGCTGCAAACGTGACCAGTCCTAAAACATTTTATCGTTTTTTAAGCGCACTTCGATATCAATCTTTTTTTCCGGTCTTCTATTCTGGGCTTCCAGTGTCAGGACAAAGCGGAACGCTTAAAAACAGGATGAATACTCCATTACTCAATGGTCGAATTCATGCAAAAACCGGAACGATAGATCATGTAGTCAATCTTGCGGGATATTGGAATAAACAAGATGACTCACTGGAGCCCTTCGTCATCTTCACAGACTCATCCTTGATCCCCCAGGCTGCAAGAAAACTCGTCGATGATATGGTTGACGAATTTGCCCGAAAAAATTGACCCCCGTACAATGTGGTTGTAAGTTTACCCTATGCAAAACTTGAAGAACGAAGAGCTCAAGCGTTGGATTCAGGAAGTCGCCGATCTTACTCAACCTGCGAATATTTATATCTGTAATGGAAGTCAGGAAGAATACGACAGACTCTGTAATGAAATGGTTTCTTCCGGATTGTTGAAAAAACTAAATCCGCAAAAGCGCCCCGGAAGTTTTCTCGCTTGCTCTGATCCTTCAGATGTTGCTCGAGTAGAAGACAGTACATACATTTGCTCGCTGAACAAATCCGACGCCGGTCCAAACAATAACTGGGCAGATCCGGTTGAGATGAAAGCAAAATTAAAAAAACTCATGGCCGGTTGTATGCGTGGACGAACCATGTATGTCATACCGTTCTCCATGGGGCCGATTGGATCACCCATTTCTCAAATTGGTGTTGAAATTACAGACTCTCCTTATGTGGTCATCAACATGAGAATTATGACCAGGATTGGAACCAGGGTTCTTGAAATTCTGGGTAATGGAGATTTTGTCCATTGTCTTCACACGGTCGGCGCGCCCCTTGAGCCTGGCCAGAATGATTCCAAATGGCCTTGCAATAAAACAAAGTACATTACTCACTATCCTGAAACCCGAGAAATCATTTCCTTTGGAAGTGGTTATGGTGGAAACGCACTTTTGGGTAAGAAGTGTTTTGCACTCAGAATCGGATCTCACATGGGAAAGAGTGAAGGATGGCTTGCGGAACACATGTTGATTCTTGGCGCCGAGTCTCAAGAAGGAAAAAAAACATATATTGCGGCAGCTTTTCCGAGTGCCTGCGGAAAAACGAATTTTGCCATGTTGATTCCACCAACAACCATGAACGGTTGGAAAAGTACCACTATTGGTGATGACATCCAATGGATCAAGCCAGGCAAGGAGGAAACGCT
>CAZZLF010000220.1:0-4117 GCA_964654965.1 uncultured Bdellovibrio sp. | reverse complement strand
CCTCTCTTTATAGTTTACTCCCGACCTCATGGAGTGACCACTGTTTAAATTGAGAATGTTTAATATAAGATTTGACCCGACAGTCAATCAATTGACTTGAATTCCTTTTGTCTTTTTATAGACGTTTGGACTTGATTACTGGCAAACTAGGATTATTCCAATGACCAAGAAATACTCGATTGAGTTTGCAACCCACTCCGATGTTGGCATTAAGCGAAAACAGAACCAGGATCTGGCAGCGATTGTTGCAGAGAGTGGTTTGTTTATCCTTGCCGATGGCATGGGCGGTCACCAAGGCGGTGAAACTGCCAGTAAAATTTGCATCGATGTTGTTTCAGAATTTTTTAAGACTCACTCCGGAAAAAACACCCCCGATTTACTTCAAAGGAGTATTGATGCTGCGAATGAATCCATTTTTCAACGCGCCCTCTCCGAACCAAACCTCAAAGGAATGGGCACCACGGCAACCATTCTAAAATTGGATGACCAAGATATCGCGCACATTGCCCAAGTGGGCGACAGTCGTTGTTATTACTGGAATTCTCAGGGAATTTGGCAAATCACGATGGATCATTCGGTCACTCAAGAAAAGTTGCGCGCAGGGCTAATCTCCCGCGATCAACTGAAGTACGACGAAATGAAAAACGTCATCACCCGATCGGTGGGATACGAGCCGATCGTCAAAGTAGACTTGTTCCAATTTGCCACAAAACCCGGGGATGGTTTTCTACTCTGCTCTGACGGGCTTTCCAATCCACTTTCTGAGCGATTAATGTTTGATATTCTTGAAGAAAGCCTGAATTCCGGGTTAAGCTTGGATGAAACAGCAAAACAACTGGTTCGTGCAGCCAATGAACGTGGCGGCGATGATAACGTCACCCTCATTTTGCTGAGAATGAAACAATAGAAAAGATCCATGGCAAACCGTTTCTACACCATCATGATCGTACCGGAAAACGCAATGAAACCGCGTCAGTTCCACATTCCTGCGTGGTTGATCCGAATCTCACTGATCCTTCTTCCTATTCTTGCGTTGCTGGCCATCACCATCTTGCTCGACTATCGCTACATCGCTACTCAAATCAGCGAAAATCGTGATCTTCAATCTGAAAACAGAAAACTTCGCCAAGATGTTCAGCTCTATCAAAGCCGATTGGATTCAATGGAGTCCAGCCTGGAACGAATCGAAAATTTTTCATCCCGACTCAAGATGATCACCAATCTCATGGATCGGGATCAACTATCCCAACAAGTCGAAGCCGGCCCTCCGAGTTCGGTGATTGCTGAAAAAACGAATGAAACTAAAAGCGGAAGCCCGGTCGAATTGAGTTTTAACCAAGTCAATGCCCGCTCCTACTCCTTGGAACAGAATCTTCACGAGTTATATGAACTTCTTTCCGATCAACGATCTTTTTTAAGTGCCCTTCCAACAAAAAAGCCTTCGGACGGTGTATTCACTTCCGGCTTTGGAGTTCGCGTCTCACCCATGGGAGATGGAAACGAAAAAATGCATGAAGGTTTAGACATTGCCGCTTCTGTCGGAACCCCCATTCACTGTCCTGCTTCTGGAACCATTGTGTTCGCGGGAAGAAAATCGGGTTACGGTCAGATTGTGATGGTTGATCATGGTTATGGTTTAGAAACTTGGTATGGCCACACTTCCCGAATCCTCGTCAGACCAGGACAAAAAGTGAAACGCGGACAGGCAATTGCTTTGATCGGAAACTCAGGTAGGTCCACGGGCTCCCATCTACATTATGAAGTTCATGTAAACGGAATTCCCGTCGATCCCATCAATTACATCTTGGAGAATTAGACAATTATGATTCAACACCTCACTCACCTCGGAAAAAAGATTTTTGGAACACAGAACGAACGTGAATTAAAAAACATTTATCCGATCGTTCAAAAAATCAATGCGCTTGAACCCGCCATGAAAGCCATGAGCGATGAGCAACTTCGTCAACAAACCGTTCTGTTCCGGGAACGGCTTGCGAAGGGAGAAACCCTGGATCAAATTTTACCGGAAGCATTTGCCACAGTCAGGGAAGCCTCATGGCGCGTGATTGGTCAACGCCATTACGATGTTCAGCTGATTGGAGGAATTACCCTTCACCGTGGCCGCATCGCTGAAATGAAAACCGGGGAAGGAAAAACCTTGGTTGCCACCCTACCTTGTTATTTGAATGCATTGGCAGGAAAAGGCGTACACGTCATCACCGTGAACGATTATCTGGCAAGACGTGACAGTGAGTTCATGGGACGCATCTATAGCTTCCTGGGAATGAGTACTGGGATCATCATTCACGGACTTACCGATCAACAACGTCAACACAATTACCTTTGCGACATCACTTACGGAACCAATAATGAATTCGGATTCGACTATCTTCGTGACAACATGAAGTTTCGTCTCGAGGATTATGTTCAGCGAGAGCTCAATTTCGCCATTGTCGATGAAGTGGATTCCATTTTGATCGATGAAGCGAGAACTCCTCTCATCATCAGCGGACCAAGTGAAGACTCAACCGAATTGTATTACATCATCGACAATCAAATTCGTGCAGAAGGCGGATTGATCAAGGATGAAGACTACACGATCGACGAAAAATCCAAGACGGCCGTCCTGACGGAAAAAGGCGTCGACAAAATGGAAGCGCGCCTCAAGATCGCGAACCTTTATGATCCGACCAACATCGAGCTTTTGCACCACGTGAATCAAGCACTTCGTGCACATGTGATCTTTAAACGAGATGTCGATTATGTCGTAAGAGATGGCGAAGTGTGCATCGTTGATGAATTCACCGGACGTCTGATGCAAGGTCGCCGCTGGAGCGATGGTCTTCATCAAGCTGTCGAAGCAAAAGAAGGCGTAAAAATTGAAAGTGAGAACCAGACTCTCGCCACCATCACTTTCCAAAATTACTTCCGGATGTACAAGAAGCTTTCCGGAATGACCGGTACTGCAGATACCGAAGCAACAGAATTCAAGCAGATTTACAATCTAGACATTACCGTGATCCCAACCAATCGCCCGAACATCCGTCATGATGATGCTGACGTAATCTATAAATCCGAAGCCTCCAAAATCAAGGCGATTGGAGATGAAATCAAGGCAGCCCATGAGCGCGGACAACCGGTATTGGTCGGAACGGTGTCGGTAGAAAAATCTGAGCAACTTTCAAAACACCTAAAAGCCATTGGCATTCGCCACAATGTTTTGAATGCAAAACAGCATGAAAACGAAGCAGGCATCATCGCTCAAGCAGGAAAAAAGGGAACAGTCACCATCTCAACCAACATGGCAGGACGAGGTACCGATATTCTTTTAGGTGGTAACGCCGAATACCTGGCCAAACAAGAAGCTGGAAAACTTCCTCTGGAAGCCACTCCGGAAGAAGCGGAAGCTCACGCCAAAAAAACTGAGGAAATCTCTCTCAAGTGGAAAAATCAGGTAGAACAAGAACGTGAAGAAGTGAAAGCTCTCGGCGGTCTTTACATCGTCGGTACTGAACGACACGAATCACGTCGAATCGACAACCAGCTTCGGGGTCGTGCCGGACGTCAGGGAGATCCAGGTAAATCAAAATTCTATCTTTCCCTGGATGACGATTTGATGAGAATTTTTGGCAGTACGAATATCAAGCGCTTCATGGAAGACGATCTTCCGATCGAACACAAATGGATCACCAGCGCCATTGCCAATGCTCAAAAGAAAGTGGAAGGACATAACTACGACATCCGCAAACACTTGCTGGAATACGATGATGTCATGAACCAGCAACGCAAAGTGGTCTACGCTTGGCGAAGAGAAGTCCTTAGCCAACCTTCCCTTCGGGAAATGGTATTTTCGATGGTTGAAGACATCATCAACACCATTTCAGAAGACTTCTTTCCAGATGGAAAACTCCGCAAATCCGATGGTGAATCGTTGAATTTGAAAGAAGTAAATGAAGCCGTCATGGTGACATTTCAAGTGAATGCCAACATCACCGAAAATCAAATTGTTCCGTTCAATGGTGATGGATTCAAAAAATTACTCATGAGTATTGCTGAATCCACTTACCAAGCTAAAGAATCCCAGTATTCGCCTGAACTCATCCGTCAGGTTGAAAAA
>CAZZLF010000219.1:0-4119 GCA_964654965.1 uncultured Bdellovibrio sp. | reverse complement strand
TGGCTTTACGGTCAGCGGACTGGGCGTGGTCTGGATCAGCGGCAAGAACTGATAAATATTCTTAATGGGTGTCAATTTGCTTTGTTAATGATTTAACTTACACGAATCCCCTTCTCCAGAGATACTGATAGAAACATCCCAAGGATGGGAAGGGGTAACATGAAATCTGCTATCATTGCCATTTCGGCAATTCTTTCTTTCGTCTCTATTCAATCCAACGCCAGTGAAAAAGTAATCTACGGAAAAGACAACCGTAAGGATCTTTTTGAAGTCTTGAATCCTATGTACGTCAAACTGGCTAATTCAACCGTTGTATTAGTGAGAAGATCCAGCACCACTCAGACTTCTTCAGGACTCATCCATATCGATGCAGAAACTTTTGAACAATCTATGGGCGTATGCAAAAAAGAGCGATTCTCGGATCAACCATCCGGCGGGTTCTGCTCAGGCTCACTGATCGGAAAGAACTTGATGCTGACCGCAGGTCACTGCATCACCAGCATGAACGACTGCCAATCCACCTCTTTCGTATTTGGATACTCCGTCAACAGCCGTGGCGTATATCCATCCGACATTCCTGAACTCGATGTAGTGAATTGCAAAAACATTATTTACCGCACCCAACAGAGCCAGGGAGCTGATTTCGCGATTGTGGAAATCGACAGAGAGATCAATCACCGTGAACCTCTCAAGCTTGCTCATCGCACCGAAGACAATGAACTTCAACGTGGAGACCAGCTTTTGATGATTGGCCACCCAGCAGGCCTTCCGACTAAAATCGAAGATGGCGCGAGCGTAAGAGACCCTTCTCCATCAGGATTTTTCGTTGCAAACACGGACAGCTACGGAGGAAACTCCGGATCTGCAGTTTTCAATCTTCAAACCGGAGAGATTGAAGGAGTATTGGTCCGCGGTGAACAAGACTACGTTTATTCAAACGGTTGTTACGTTTCAAAAATTTGCAGTGAAAACGGTTGTCGCGGTGAAGACATCACTAAGATTTCCGCTGTTATTCCAAACCTACCAGCTTCGTTGTTCAAATAGGCAGTTGGCATTTCTCAATCGAGAACCCCTGGGGAAGAAATTCCTCGGGGGTTTTTGTTTTGAGACTTCAAACATTTCGCATGAGAAAAGACTGAACGATTTCTTGCTGAGAAACGGTCGCGGTTCCACGCTTGGAAACTTCCACGCCTGCAGCTAGATTTGAAACAAAGGCCGCCTCTTCCAAGGTTGCGCCACCAGCCAACACCAAGGCCAAAACTGAAATCACCGTATCGCCTGCACCCGAAACATCAAAAACTTCCTGCGCAAAGGTCGGAATCAGTGTCGGCGTTGATTTGGAGTTCTTGAAAATCGCCATTCCTTCCCTGCCGAGGGTGATCACCAAACTTTTGGAGCGAGTGACCTTCATGATCTGATGCCCCGTGGAGATCAAAGAATCCAAACTGTCGATTTTACGATTCACCAACTTTTCTGCTTCTTTTTTATTCGGAGTCAGAAGAGTTACATTCGAATACCACTCCAGCGGAGTCTTGAGATGCGGATCCACCAGAATCGGGATTTTTTTTGCATTTGCAGCCTTCACCGACAAGGAGATGATTTTCTCCTGCAGAAGACCTTTTGCATAATCTTCAATGATCAGCGCATCTGCAGCGGCGATGGATTTCAGAATGGACTCCAGAACCTTCTTTTGAACTGACGACTCCAGAGCATGCGTATCCTCGTAATCGACACGAATCATCTGCTGACTCTCGCCAACAATTCTCTCCTTCAAAATCGTTCGACGGGAAGAATCAACTACCAGCCCATTGGAGGGAATTTTACGCTTGGACAACATCGAAGAAAGATCTTTGGCGTTCCGATCCTTACCCACGACCCCACTCAACAAAGGAACCCCTTCGAGAGCAACAATATTATCAGCAACATTTGAGGCCAAACCCAATTTCAAGTACTCACTTTGAACACTGACAATTGGAACCGGAGCTTCGGGTGAAATTCTCTCGACCGTACCGATGGTATAACGATCAATTCCAACGTCACCCAGTACGGCAACTTTCTTTTTCTTGAATGAGGAAAGAATTTTCAATAATTGTTCTTCTGACATCTGGGTGCTTGGATTCATTTGTTTTCCTATTGATCGAGCCCGAGCTCGTGAATGCGATTCTTGATTTTTTTGACCATTTCTTCGACTACCTGATCTAGGGTCAAGGTCGTGGTATTGATTTCAATTGCTCCTTCAGCTTTTTTCAGTGGAGCGGTCGTGCGTGTGGAATCTCCCTCATCGCGCAAACGAATTTGTTCCCGCAATTCTTCAAACGAGGGAATATCCCCGCCTTGGGCTTCCAATTCATCCAATCTTCGCTTGGCACGAGCATCAATATCAGCAGTGAGAAAAAATTTGATGTCTGCATCGGGAAAAATCACGGTCCCAATGTCACGCCCCTCGAGGATCGAAGGAGCCGACAATCCGAGATTGCGCTGCAAATCTTTCAATGCAGCTCGCACTCCAGGAACAGAAGACACTCGGGATGCCATCATGCTCATGTCAGGCGTACGAATCAAGTTGGTCACGTCTTTACCGTTCACCAACAATCGATTCGATGGGTTTTTGCTCGGAATGCGTTGAAATTCAAATTTTGTTTTTTGAGCGATCTTGGTAATGGCTGCATGATCAGACTCATCAAATTCCAGCCCAAAACCAGCCTCAGTCGCGAGATAAGCGATTCCCCGATAAAGAGCACCCGTATCGACATGAATCAAGCCAAGTAGCTTTGAAATTCGTTTAGTTGCAGTACTCTTTCCTGTTCCTGCAGGACCATCGACAGCGACTACGAATTTTTTCAATTTCAAACCATCTTCCATGAATTCATCCCCTCAACTTTTCAAAAGCGCTGATTGCTGCCTTGAACTCTTCCGGGGTTCCGATGGAGACTCTCATCCATTCCGGCATTCCGTAATTGGCGACAGGCCTAAAAATCAGCCCCATTTTCAAACATTCGTGAAAAACCTCGGCTCCCTCTTTGCCGAACCCACGACGAGTATTGATCAAATGAAAATTACCTTGAGAAGGAAGAAAAGGAATTCCCGCTTTTTTATAATACTTTTCCATGACCTTCATGCCCGAACGGTTCATCGCGATCGATTTCTTAATGAATGCATGATCACTTAAAGCCGCCTGGGCTCCGACCAATCCCAAACTTGATACATTGAATGGCATTCTCACTTTTTGGACATAACTTGCCAGTTTGGAATCCATGATTCCATAACCGACGCGCAACCCGCCCAAACCATAAATTTTAGAGAAAGTTTTCAGAACCGAAACATTTGAAAAACGGCGATAGAGATCAACCGGATCAGACATGTCTTTTGCGGTGATGTAGTCCTGATAGGCATAATCCAGCATGACATGCACACTTCCATTTCGGATCTTCTGCACTTCTTCCAAAAATGGAATCAATTCCCGATCTGGAACATAGGTCCCGGTTGGATTGTTTGGATTCGGCAAAGCCACCATCTTCACTCGCGGATTTTTGCGAATCTGATCCAACATCGCGCGAAGATCAAAGCGATAATCTTCTGTCATGCGAGTGAAAACAGTCTCGACTCCCTGAATGCGGGCCGAAATGGGATAAGCTGCAAATACTCCGTCAGAAGCGACCATGAGATCGCCCGGCACACAAAACGTTCGCAACAAAAGTTCAATCACTTCATTGGAATAATTTCACAAAACAATTTCTTCGAAAGTAACTTTTTCAAGTTTTGCCAAAGTCATCCGAAGATGAAAGCCTCTAGCATCCGGATAAAGCTGAAGCTCACTCATCGCCTTTTTCATCGCCAGAACCGCTTTCGGCGATGGCCCAAGAGGATTTTCATTCGAAGCGAGTTTATAAACCTTCTTCACACCGTATTCACGCTGGGTTTCTTCGATCGGTTTTCCCGCGATATAGGGTTTTAATTTTTCAATGTATTCTGGAAATTCCATGCTCATAAATTTTTTCTAAACAGGACGCACCTTGACCGTTGCCCGCTCCACACTTTCAAATTCAGTTTCAAACCAATTCAAGATCTTTTGAGTCAGCGATTTTGCGTCGACCTTTAATTCTTCCAATCCGACCGCAC
>CAZZLF010000218.1:0-4142 GCA_964654965.1 uncultured Bdellovibrio sp. | reverse complement strand
GGTTCGCGTGCAGAGTGTCCTGCATCATGAATGAAAATGAGTTTCGACTCCGGCCAGGCCTGGTGAAGTTCCCATGCGCTCATCGGGGGACAAACAACATCATAACGTCCTTGAACGATCACTGCTGGAATATGACGGATCTTGGAGATGTGATCCAGAATCCAGTTCTCGTTTTCAAAAAATCCGTGATGGATAAAATAGTGATTTTCAATGCTGGCAAACTTGATGGCGAAATCGTCTGTCACTGTTGCCTGAACGAGTTCAGGTGGAGTGTAGATTCTTGAAGTCGCAATCTCCCAAGCCGACCATCGTTGAGCCGCTTCGAGCCGAATCGACGGGTCGGAATGAGTGAGTCGGCGATGGTATGCCTGAATTAGATTTCCTCTTTCAGCCGAAGGAATATATTCAAAATATTTCTGCCACTGATCTGGAAAAATCGCGCTGGTTCCATTCGTGTTTTCGTAAAACCATTCGAGTTCCTTTTTTCGGAGCATGAAAATTCCACGCAAAACCAATTCAGAGACGCGACTGGGGTGAGAGATTGCATAACAGAGCGCGAGGGTGCTTCCCCAGGAACCACCAAAAACCTGCCATTTTTCTATTCCGAGATGAGTGCGAAGTTTTTCAATATCATCGACGAGGTGCCAGGTGGTGTTGTCCACCAGGGATGCCATCGGTGTGCTCTTTCCTGCTCCTCGTTGATCAAATAAGATGATCCGGTAAAGATCAGGATTGAAATGGCGACGATCCATCGGACCGATTCCGCCACCAGGACCGCCATGCAAATAAACGACAGGTTTTCCGTTTGGATTCCCGCATTCTTCAAAGTAGAGATCATGGACGTCCGAAACTTTCAACATGCCCGTACGGTACGGTTCAATTTCTGGATAATACCAGCTAGGTTCCAGATTTAAATTTTTTTCCATAGAAGATCCTCAACGCTTCAATTAAAAATTGCTTGATTTGAACTTTTTCAAAATCGGTATTTTGTTTGAATTGGACCGTGCATTCCTCATCGCTTTTCCGAACAATTTTTATTTTAAACTGAATGCTGCTCACTTGGTGTTTTCCAAAAAAAAGTTGGGCACTTTTCCACTCGGTTCCAGCAGGAGGAATCGGCGTTTTTTCAGGTACGAAAATTTTTGCGCCGGTGACGCTCAGATCGACAATGTTGAAAATGCCTTCTTTGGAACGAATCGAAGCCATTCCATTTTCAAGGGGGACTCTCAGTGCTCCCCGACGTTCTTGCTGAAAAATCTCTTCAGGGATTCGGTAGTGATAAAGGGGAAGTTGAGTTTCAGATTCTTCTAATTGAATTCGTCTTAAAGTAGTGGATTTGAAAACAATTTGAGTGCTGAACATTTGCACCTTGAAAAAAACACGAAGCCCGCTTTTGGAGCCGGATTGTTGGGCAAAATGGGTTGGAAGTTTTCCCCACTGAACCGTAAAAAATTTTCGATTCGGAAACCACTCGATGATTTTACCTTTGGCGATCTCGTTGGTTCCTTCAATGGTGACTTCTGTTTTCGGAGGCATCCGAAGAATTTCTGCTTCAATGCGCCTCAGTTCAGTCGCTTTTTGGATCAATTTGTAATTCGCTCCGACTTGAATTCTTCTCATGATTTGAAAATTCCTTCCGGAAGCAGGGCTGCACCGATGACCCCTGCGGAGCCACCCAAAAGATTCGGCACTACAGCAGGAGGTTCCTGAGTAAGAAAACATGCGCGACTCAATCGCTCACTCATTCCTTCATAGATTCTTTTTTGAGTGCTCATCCCTCCACCGAGAACAATCACATGAGGGTCGAGCAGATTGGAAAGATTGGAAAGAAAATAAACGAGACGGTCCCGATAAGATTCAATTGCAGAAACCGCAAATGGATCATTTTTTTCAGCGAGTTCAAAAATTTCTTTTCCTCCTAGAGGCTGAAGCGCTCCAGTGTGAAACTGATAAAAGTGTTCGAAGGCGGGGCCTGAGAGATACTGTTCCGCACATCCCATTTTACCGCAGTAGCAAGGGCGTCCAGACTCAACCAAGGTCATGTGTCCAATCTCTCCAGCTCCACCTCTTCTTCCGCGAATGAGTTTTCCATTCACGATGAGACCTCCGCCCACTCCGGTTCCGAGAGTGACCCCGATCATGCAAAGTTGTTTGGGGTGGATTCCGTTTTGCTTTGCCCAGTCTTTACCTGCTCCCCAATAGTTTTCTGCAAGTGCAAAGCAGTTTGCATCGTTGTCGATGGCGACTTCTCCAGTAAAGGTCTGGCCGCCTATGGCGAGTTCTTTAGAAAACAACGATCGGAGATCGTGACCTTTGAAAAACGAAACACTTCCTTCGAGCATGACTCCCCTGATGGGATCAATCGATCCGGGTAAGCCGATTCCAATTGTGGAAATCTGGGAAAAGGTCAGGGAGTGATGTGAGAGGGACTTTTGTAAAAGATTTCTTAACCGTTGAAAGAATTCGGTCAGGGATTTTTCGCGTTCCGTGGGCATGCGATTCCGAAAGACGAGGCTGGTAACCTCGGTGGAGCCTAATAGACAGATTTCAGTTTTGGTACCGCCTACATCAATGCCCAAGTGCATGGAATCATTGTAACCCGAGATTGAGGTTGAAGGTACGCATTATTTTTACTATTGTCCGCCCCTAGGGGGAACAATATGCAGTTTGGGATACTCCTTTTTTTGTGGTCGCTAACTTCATTTTCGCAAGATTTTACCGGTTCGATGGAGCGGGTCCTGCCCGCCGACCTTCCTCCGCTTGCCATGGACGAATCCACCTTGGGGACGGATTCCAAAGTGGCCTTTCAGTCGGCACTTCAAAAGCAATTGGATCGTTGTTTAACCCAGCCTCAGACCGAGACCTATCAGTTTCCAGGTAGGATCGTTACTCGCAAGCAATGGTGTTTGGATACGGCTAGTTGGTTTTTAAAAAAACTTTCCCAGACTTCTTCTCTCAACGAGGTATTGGAAGCGGCCAAAAATGAACTTCAATGGTACCGATCTCTGGGGGCATCTTATCCGGGTAATCCCAACGGGGTTTTATTCACCGGTTATTATCACCCACTGTTTAAAGCGAAGAGAAAACCCGATCAGTATTTTAAGTATCCGATTTATCGAACGCCTCTGAATAAAAACTTTACCCGAGCTCAAATCACAGCCGGAGCATTGAAGGGCATGGGGCTGGAAATCGCATACGCCAGCAATCCGGTTGATCCGTTCATGATGGAAGTGCAGGGATCAGGTGCGGTCATGATTCAAAATGATGACGGAACCGAGACTCGTGTCTTGTTGAATTTTAATGGCACCAATGGTTATCCCTATACTTCTTTGGGTAAAGTGATGCGAGAAGCCGGCATTCCTGAGGACTACATCAGCCTTCAAGGAATCAGAAAATACTTCATCGACGAACACCCGGAGCAATGGGAAAAATTTTCAAATCAAAATCAAAGTTACATATTCTTCCGTGAAGCGGAAACCGGCCCTTATGGATCTGCAGGTGTGCTGTTAACTCCAGGACATTCCATCGCAGTTGATCCTCGGTATTTTCCTCTCGGCGCCATTGCTTTAGTGCAATCCGAGCGTCCGGTGAATCAGGTGGGTAATTTTGTCGATGCTTGGAAGCCTTTCATGCAATTCATGATTGCTCAAGACACTGGCGGAGCAATCAAAGGTCAGGCCCATGTCGATATTTTCTGGGGAAGCGGCGAATATGCAGAGCTCGTTGCCGGCCACTCTAAACAAATCGGGCAGCTTTTCTTTTGTTTGGTTCCTTAATTTCTGTCTTTCGGGTTTGATTGAGATAATGAAGGCGCTGCTGAGTTGGTAATTTTTCTATCGAGTAGCGCAACATGGTTCTCGGCATGCTGGTTCCATAATTTTCAATAAATTCCAGCATTGCTTTAAGATCTCGTTTTCCCAATTCACGAAGCATCCAGCCACAGGCCTTGTGCATGAGGTCTTCAGGATTACCGAGGTGGTCGAGACAGAGCTGATGCTCGCCGACATGCAGGTCGCCGGGAAGACCGGGTCGCTCTCCGGATGGAACCCGCGGATGAAGTTCGAATGGTTCGCCGGGGTCGCCCCTGTCGACGGGGCACGTCTCGCCGTAGCCGCCCTCGTCGTCAACGGAAGCGACCCGAA
>CAZZLF010000217.1:0-4144 GCA_964654965.1 uncultured Bdellovibrio sp. | reverse complement strand
AATTACCTTGACCTATTGATTGCCTTACCTTGGAAAAATGAAACGGATGAAACTCATTCCAATAGCATTGATCTTGAAGACGCGAAAAAAATCCTGGACCAGGATCATGACGGCCTCAAAGAAGTGAAGGAAAAAATTCTTCAGTGCTTGGCGATTGCTAAACTAAAAAAATCAAATCGGGGTCAGATTCTTTTATTAGTCGGACCTCCAGGAGTGGGAAAAACTAGTTTGGGCCAGAGCATTGCTCGCTCAATGAAACGTCAATTCACCCGGGTATCCTTGGGAGGAGTCAGAGACGAAGCCGAGATCCGCGGACATCGTCGGACGTACATTGGTGCAATGCCAGGTAGAATCATACAAGCGATCAAGAGGGCTGGCTCAAGTCAATCCGTGATCTTACTCGATGAAATCGATAAATTAGGGAGAGGAATTCAAGGAGATCCTACAGCAGCTTTGCTGGAAGTGCTCGACCCTGAGCAAAACTCGACTTTTACTGATCATTATCTTGATGTTCCTTATGATCTTTCTAAAATCATCTTCATCGCAACTGCGAACACCCTAGAGACTATTCCGGGACCGCTCTTGGATCGTATGGATCTGATTGAAATATCAGGATACACCTCCAGTGAAAAAACCCAGATCGCGCAACGCCACTTGATTCCAAAAATCAGGAATGATCTTGGTTTAACTATTGAAAAAGTTGTGCTTGAGGATAGCGCGCTTCAAAAAACGATCCACTCTTATACACGTGAAGCAGGAGTCAGGGATTTGAACCGAAAACTCACATCCTTGTTTCGATCCGTTACCGAAAAAGTAGCGAGTGAAAAAGTGCCATTTCCGATTCAAATTGGGACTACTGATGTAGAAACCATCCTTGGAAAAGAGCGTTTTGAATACGAAATGGCAGAAAGAGTTTCACTGCCGGGAGTTGCCACTGGATTGGCTTGGACTCCAATGGGTGGAGAAATTCTTTTTATCGAATCTGGTCTGATGCCTGGAAAGGGAAATCTAACTCTGACCGGACAACTGGGAGAAGTGATGCAGGAATCGGCTCAAATCGCCTTGAGTTTACTCAGAAGTAACCTTTCGGCTTCGGTACCGATGGGCGATTTCGAAAACAAGGACATTCATGTCCACGTTCCAGCGGGAGCAATACCGAAAGATGGGCCATCTGCGGGTATTACCATGCTGTCGAGTCTTGCATCTTCTTTTCTCAAAAAACCAATAGATTCCAGTTTAGGTATGACCGGTGAAATCACCCTGAGAGGCGCGGTACTCCCTGTTGGTGGAATCAAGGAAAAGATGATCGCCGCACATCAAGCTGGGTTGAAGAAAATCATTCTTTCCAAAAAGAATGAACGAGACCTGAAGGAGCTTCCCGACGAAGTTAAAAAAGCACTTGAATTCCGGTTTGTTGAAAAAGTGGATGACCTTCTTTTTGAAGTCTTTGGTATCCCACAAGCCTCACCCACGATGGCAGAAATCAATGGTGAGAGCGTTACATCACTACCCCTGATGTAATCGAAGCTTGAACTCCCCCCTAGGGAACCAAAAGAAAAGCCCCGGCGAGGATTGCCGGGGCTTTTCGCACTCTGCGCTGAAAGCAGAATAAATTGAAATCAATCACTAAAAATTAGTGATGGTGACCGTCGCCGTGGTGTGCGTGACCGTGCGCCAACTCTTCTTTAGTTGCGTCGCGAATTTTCATCACTTCCACATCAAAAATCAGATCTTCACCAGCAAGAGGATGATTTCCATCCAACTTGACCTGTTCACCATTTACTTCTAATACACGGAAAAGAAGCATTTCACCTTGAGGACCTGAAGCCTGAAACTGGTCTCCAACTGCAATTTCGCGAGTATTGGGAAGCTTTTCACGAGGTACATCAATGATCAATTGAGCATCATGTAGACCATAAGCATCCGCAGCAGCTACTTCAATTTTCTTGTTATCGCCGACGTTGAGCAATGAAAGGGATTTTTCAAGACCAGGGATGATCTGACCTGCACCTTCAAGATAAGAAAATGGCTCTTGCTGATCACGGGAAGTATCAATCACTTCGCCTGATTTGTTGGTAAGGGTATAGTGGAACGAAATTACGCGTGTTTGTGGATTCATACCACAAATTGAACACAAACGACCAAAAATGTCATATAAATTTCGTATGAAACAATTGAAAAAGAAGAAAATCCTCGTGATTTTCACGGGTGGCACTTTCGGGATGGGACCTACTCTGGAAGTTCAAAACCTCGCAGCCAAAGAGCTAAAAACATGGCTTTTGGGACAAGTTCCGGAAATGAATCAGATTGCAACGTGTGATGTTCATGTTCTTTATAACTTGGACAGCTGCCATTTTCAGGCTGAGCATTGGTTTGAATTAGCCGCTCATCTTCATCGTGAACTTTACAGCAAAAAGTTTGATGGTGCGGTCATTTTGCATGGTACTGACACTATGGCTTTCTCTGCTGCAGCCCTTTCCTTTTTGCTATCTCCTTGCCCAGTTCCAATCGTGTTTACTGGAGCACAAAAACCTTTATCGACGCTTCGTAATGATGCCCGAAGCAATCTCATCTCTGCTCTTGAACTCGCCACTCAAGCTCCCCAGCCGTTACAAAACCGTGTTTTAGTTGCCTTTGGAAATCAAGTTTTCCTGGGGTCCCGCATCCGCAAAAAAAGCGCAAGGCATTTTGATGCATATGATAGTCCCCGCTTTCCGGTACTGGCAACCATCGGGAGCGAAATCATCTATCACGATGTGATCCATCACCTTCCCAAACTGAAACCTCAGAAACCATTATTAACTTATTTTAAAAATACCAACGCCCCACTTCCACAAATTCTCAGCAACAATCTTGCTCCTCAATTTGCTTCATCCTTAGCCAACGCAGATTTTTTAAGAAGTTTGGACGGAATTCTTTTACATCTTTACGCATCCGGAACCGCACCGACAGAATATGCACCTTTTCAGGCTTTTCTGGAAAATGCTAAAAAACTGCACACTCCGATTTTTGCAATCACGGAACGGGAAGACGAAGTTCAAAAATTGGGTACCTACCCATCTGGCAAAGAACTCGAAAAACAGAATGTACTTTGGTGCGCCGACTTGACTCCAGAAGCTGCATTCGTAAAGGCCTGGCTTTTAAAAGATCTGCATTCGGAATGGGATAGAAAAAAATATTACCTGTGGCTACAGCAGAAATGGAAAACACCGCTATCCGATGAATTGCTTTAGCGGCTTTTCCTACTCGACCCCGGAACCTTTAAACCCACGACGATGAATCGGCGTTGGACCTAAACATTCGATTTGTTTTTTATGAAATGGAGGCGGGTAACCCTTGTGATTTTTTAATCCGTAACCCGGATAGCGGTTTTCCATCTCGTCCATCAGTTCGTCCCGATAAACTTTTGCAACAATGGATGCACAGGCGATCGTCAAAGATTTCTGATCACCTTTTATCAAGGGAATTCCACGGTCTTTGAGTGCTTTGGGAACCATATTTCCATCAATCAAAACGACATCTGCCTTGATACCTAATTTCTCTTCCAGCTGCCTTACCGCTCGCTCCATGGCCAAATGAGAAGCATAGAGAATGTTCAATTCTCCGATTTCATCAACACTGGCTTCAGCAACTTCGCAGCCAACTACAAAGCTTTTCACTGCATCTCGAAACAAAGGACGCTGTTCTTCTGAAATCAATTTACTATCTTGAAGCCTGCGAATGGGGTGGTCGTCTTTCGATGGTTGAAGAGCAAATTCTTTTCCACGCTTTCCGCTCTTCAAGAAACCCATTTTAAGAACACGATCTGGATCAAGCATTGCCGCCGCTGCAACGACAGAACCTGCTAGACAACCTCTTCCAACCTCATCAACGCCGATGATGGTTTTTCTTACAGAGCCAGAAATAAAAAAACCCAAGCTTACTTCCGATACAAGATCAGGATAGGGCTTGGGCTTTTTTGGACTCATTTAAAAAACGAATTAGTTAGATTTAGATTTCGCAGCAGCAGAAGCTTTTGCAGATTCATTCGTTTGAACATCTTTTTGAATCTTAGCAGCGCGACCTTCCAACTCACGAATGTAATAAAGTTTTGAACGGCGAACTTTACCTTTGGAAACCAATTCCACTTTTGAAACGACTGGAG
>CAZZLF010000216.1:0-4148 GCA_964654965.1 uncultured Bdellovibrio sp. | reverse complement strand
TCTCTCTATAAAAATTCGATATAGAATAGTTTTTCATTACTGTGACCCAATGGCAATAAGCCAATAAAATTACGATGGTGAAGCACGTCTTTATTGCATAAGGTCAATTTAAAAATTAGGAATTGGTCTAAAACATTTTAAAAATGCGAAACTCAGAATCGAGGTTTCCATTATGGAGTTTCCATTTTTGTGACGGTTTCAATGCAATAGAATGGAATAATGCCATCTCAGAAGTAATGACACCGCATTGCCAACCTTTGAAATGGTGCTTCAGGGTGCTTCCCATTTTTTGGTAGGTTTTTTTTAAACTTTCCATCTCATCGAGTCTCACCCCGTAAGGCGGATTCGTGACGATCATGCCACTAGGCGTATAGGGTTTTGAATCCTCAAAAGGCAAGCAGTGGAGTTCAACCAGAGAATCAAGTCCACAATTTTTAAGATTTTCTATAGTGACATTGAGAGCCTGAGGATTCAAATCGGAACCAATCAGACGGGGAAGTTGGACCGGGTTTTTAATGATTTTAGATTCTAAGTTCTCCCGAACTTTTTGGAAAAGCGAAGGTTGATGATCGCGCCAGGAATAGAAACCAAAAGTAGTTCTAAAAAAACACGGGGGAGTATTCGTTGCGATCATTGCTGCTTCGATGAGAATTGTACCCGAGCCACAAAAGGGATCTACAAAGGTAACCTTTTTTTGGGATGCTTCTTTCCATCCAGAAAGTAGCAATAGTCCGGCAGCTAAATTTTCTTTAATGGGAGCTTCCAGGGTTCTGGTTCGATAACCTCTTTCATGAAGACTTCGGCCAGATAAATCCAAATATACCTTAAGAATGTGATTGTGCAGATGCAATCGAATTGAAATATCAGGTGATTGACGATCTACGTCCGGTCTTTCACCAAACCGGTCGTTAAAGCAATCCGCAATGGCATCTTTTGCCTTCAAAGCCATGTATTGAGGGTTGATCGGATTTTTTCTCGAATTGTTATTGGTCTCAGTGAAATAAACTGCGAAGGTGCAGTTTGGCGCAAAAATCCTGTGCCATTCAATAGATCGAATTGCAGTATAGAGTTCATCGGGTTGAAAAATTTTCTTAAAATCCTGGATCAATAGAAGCACGCGAGATGCCGTTCTTAAAGACAGGCATGCTCGATAAGCAGTTTCAAGATTTCCCTCGAATTCAACGCCACCCGGATAAACATCGAGAATCTTTGCATCTATACCTTCAACTTCCTTCTTCAGAACTTCATCGAGTCCTCCCGGACAGATTGCAAATAGTCGGTAAACAGTTTCAGATTTTTTTCTTATGATCGTCTTGCTCATTATTTTATAGGGGTAGGGCTCGGGGTTGAAGAGTCGGTGTTGATTTTAGGTATGGAGTAAAGAGGACTTGGTTCTTTTTTAACCCCACACGCGAATATCGAGAATCCTGTAATCAGGATGATCAATATGTTTTTTACCATTTTACACTCAATCCGGCAGTGATTCGATCCCAGCCCAAGTCAGCTCTAAAAAACCACTGGGGGCCAATCATGTAAAATGCGCCAATTCCAAAATTCGGTTGAAGTCCCTGGAGAGTGTTTTTACTTTTTCCTGGATTCACGGCAGTCGACATGAAGTTATAGGTCACGCCACCGTAAAAGTTAAAGGCAAAACTTTTAGAAAGATTCAATTGATACAGCAGGTTTCCAAAAAAAGGAAATAAAGTGTACTGATCGTTATTTCCGTCCTTATTCAAGATGACGTAGTGAATCCCCCCCAGTTCAAAAGACATTGAATCTTGAAGAGAGCTGGAGTCAAAAAACATGTTTTTCACCATGGAGTGTGCATACGAAACCGAAAAACCATTGCTTAAGTAAGGACTGAGAGAAAAATTCGATGAATTGGCAAAGTAGCCGGCTCCAATGCTGAGAATGTTCTTGAATGGATCAATGGAATTCGATTCTTCAATTTCAATAGGTTCAATTTCTTCTTCCGGATTCGCTTCTTCGATATCGTCCAGTGACTTGACGGTTTCAGGATCAGGTTCACTCGATGTTTGAGCTGGATTTTCAGTGGGTTGATTTTGTTGATCCAAATCACTGCTGGATTCTTGATCGCTATTTAAGTCTTGTTCACCGCTTGGATTGAGTTCAGGGATCTGCTCTCGTTCAACCGTTTTTGTATCTTTACTTCCGTTATCTTCTTGGGATGGAGGATCAAGGTTTTCGTCTAAACTTTCTGAAGCAGTGATCGGAGTTGGGTTAGGAGTTGGATCAGGTGTCGGTGGAACAATGATGTCTCCCAGTTTTTCCAGAGTGGGGTAACTTTTTTTCAGAGTGAGTTCGCTGATGTCGTCATATCTTCTGACTCTTTTGGCGACGAACTCGTTTTTATCACCATCATTTTTAAGTACTCGAAAAGCCATCACCGGTTTTTCTTTTTCATAAACCAGGATCAAATTTCCAGTTTTTGGGGTCACGCTGCTGGATTGGAAGAGATATACCTTACCGCTCGTGCTCTTATTCAGTGGTGTGATTTCAAAACGATGGGAATCAATAGGTGGAAGCTCGGTCTGAGTGGATGCATCAGAGCGATCAACCAGTTGGAAATATATTAAAAACAAAATGAAGATTCGTAAGAGAACCCTTTTCACGTTAGAGTCAGTATAAGGTATGGGTAAGATTACTGCACTTGTTTTAGCTTTATTTTCATTTTTGATCGACCAATCTTTGGCGCAAGAATCGATTCAAGATTGGTCAAATAAGGTCGTTGAACTTCAGGACCAACAGGGTCAAAATTTTGATCAAGATATTACCTTGGTTAAGGGATATCTTTTTCTGCATCGACGACAGGATGCTCTATCTTTACTTTCAAAGCTGAGTCATTCGGCACCAAAGAAAAATGAAAACCTTTTGAATGAGTTATCTGAAGCTGCGATGGACCAGTTCTTTTTTCAGGATACAGCTGAAAGCCACGCCGATGTTTTGCAATTGATCCGTTCTGATCGGTGGTTGGATGCTAGAGAAAAACTGGAAAGTGCATTGCAAAAAGAACCCGGCCACCGTCAATTGGTGTTTCGATTGGTTCAGGTGGCGTTAGCTTCAAACTCGTTGAATGTTGCTAAAGAGCAGATCAAATTTGGCGAAGAACATTATTCAAGTCAGTTTAACTGGAAGATTTTGTATTCGTGGTTTTCACTTCTTAAAGAAGATTATCGTGAAGTTTACCGCGTTTTAAATCCGATTTGGATTCCTGAAAAAAAGAAATTTGAAAAAGAAGAGGCAGCTTATCTCGTTTATTTAAAGATGCAGGAGATGTTGAAATTTTCACCGGATTGGAACGCGATATCCAAAGTGATTCAAAAAAATCCATCCTGGCTGGGAGTTCGCCTATGGAGACTGAAAAACAAGATGTTTACCAGTTTAGAAAAAACGAAGGAAATCAAACAGATTCAATCTCAACTTGTCTTGAAAATAAATGCAAAAAGAACGAAATCATTGCCATTTTTTTACGGACTGATCTCATTGGAATCGATCAAAAAAGAACTCGATTCACTTCAATTAAAAATTAATGAAAAAGGGTAACACCTGGAGTGGACTTTTGAAGTTGAGCCGATTCTTTTTCATTGGACTCCTGGCAATTCAGGCAAAGCGTCGCATCCGGGCGAACACGCAATCTTTTTAAAGGAATTTGTTCGTCACAATCTTCGCAGATTCCAAAGGAACCGGAATCGATACGATTTAAGGCATTATCAATTCTCAAGAGTTCGAGTTGCCAGTGCTGGTTCATGCGTTCTTTGGCAAACCACGCTTCTTCAGCATCAGAACGATCAATCACATCTTTCAGATCGGCGTCTTTTTCAATCTCGTTCTTGCGAGTCTGAGATTGAAGAGATTTTAAGTGATCTTTTTTTTGTTTAAGTTCGTTTTTAAAACTTTCAAGAGTCTTTAGATTCATTGCGGGGGACTTTTTAATGGCTATTTTAATAGAAGTCAATTTATTAGGAAAATTGGATCAGTTAAGCTGTTTTTATAGATCTACGCGAAGTGTCGTGGGATTGATCTAGACAGCTTGAACCTCTCAACGATATGAACGGGAAATGGTTAAGGGGAGTCAGAAGATATTTGTTGCCGTCGCCGGCAATATTGGGACTGGTAAAACAACACTC
>CAZZLF010000215.1:0-4150 GCA_964654965.1 uncultured Bdellovibrio sp. | reverse complement strand
GCTAACACAATCGCCTTCACCGTAATAGACTCGTTTTTAATCATATCGGTGATCTGTGCGGATTCCATTTCTGCAAGAAAATCAAAGAGTGTTGCAGAACGGCTTCCGTAAATTTGCATCTTCGCTGTTGTGGTGCGATGGTGCAGTCTTTTCAAAAGACCGAGTTTTTCATCTTCAGTTAGATCAAAAGTGTTTTTGGTGTAAAAATCCATCAACTCGGCACAATCTGTTTGTAAACCAGGGTCTTTCAAAAGATCCATCACTACAGACTCACCGAACATTTCAAGGTATTGTGCAACCTCCTCAACTCCCTCTTCTGTTAAGATGTTGGTGAAAACATGCTTGGCCACTTTTGGCTGTTCGCCAAAGATGTTGATTAATTCATTGTAAAGATTATTAGCCTCAATTCTTCTGGCAATCAGGGCGCCCTTCTCATCCGCAGTGAGACCAGGGTCGTTGATCCCGCCACCAAAAGTATAGGCATGGGTGATCTTGCTTTCAGCAGGCTTGCCATCTCCAGCACCGCCCGGAAACCCAAGAGAAGTGAAGATCTGTTTACGAAAGGAAGTAACGACCAAGGTGCAAAGTAGCGCAAGTATGATTGCTGAAATGATGATTCCATACATCCGGAACTTTTCGAGAGTTTTTTGAACGGCATCACCATTTTCGACTCTCTCGATTTTTTCGTATTTTTCAAAACGTTCCGTTCTTTTATCGCTCTCGGATTTATTCACCTGATCATTGGTGGAATTGCTTTGATTTTTCGATTCCTTGCTGTCTTTCAATTCGCGACTGTCACGAAATTCCTTGCTATCGCGAAGTTCTTTAGTGTCATTGAATTCCTTGAGATCATTGTTATTCAATGAAGAAGGAATGCGGCCATAGGCTGCCCCTTCTTTACCCATCGCAATTGCATTATTCAATTCTTCTGAATTTTTAGGGAACTTCATCATTTGGCTCGTAATTTCAGAACCTTTGAAGGACGAAACTTTCAATTTGGCCATTTCGATGATTCCCGAGACTTCGCTAGGCGGCATGACTTCATCCACCATGATGCTTGCGGTAACTCCTTTAACCCGAATCGCCGCAGGTCCATCCTGGAAGAAATCCTGCCCATGGGAGTAATCCACATCTTCTGGATTCACCACTTCGGTCTGCACATCGAACTCACCCAGCACACAGTGCTTGGAACAGAATTGATTTAAGAGATTGGTTATCGAACCTTTGATTTCTCTGGTTACTTTTTCTCTGAGTTCAGAAGTCTTGTAAGTGGAAGAAGCCGGCTGAGGAAACTTCGTAAGCTTGGTTTCAATTTCTACCGGATAGTTCAGACTCAAAAGATGTTCTTTCAAAAGATCGGTAATCATCGTTCTGGTTTTCGAACCAAGATTTTCATCGATTAAAAGTTTTACCTTACCTGCTGCAGGTGCCAGTGAAACTTTTCCTGCATTTTCATCAAAGCCGGGTGTTACCAGGTCATCGACCGCAAGATCGACTTCACTCTCTACATGAATGATTCTGCATTGATCCTTGCAATATTTGTCCAGGATTGGCTCGACAACGTGTTTGATTTCATCTTCTCCACGTTTTTTCACTTCAAGCGTCGAAGGAGCTGCATTGACATTTTGAATCAATGAAAGGAAAGTAATGATGGTAAAGATTTTATTTTTCATTATCGATTCTCCACTTTTTCAGTTGCGACTCCACGTTGGAGCTCCCTTTTTTCCACAACTTTTTTAAGAGCCACTTGATCTGGCTTGAATTCCAATGATTGTTTCCAGGATCTGACTGCGAGCTCTTTGTAACCCATGCGATCGAGCAAAGTACCGCGCATTTCATAGAGTCTTGCATTCGTCGGATATTCCTTGATCACCTGATCCACTTCAATGAGTGCCGCCTCAAAACGGTTTGAGCGGAATAGCTGTTTAATGATGTCGATTTTGGCGAGGTAACTACGGTCCATTGCCGGTAACTCATCCGTTTCTTGCAGCCCTAAAGACTGTTCAATATCGTACTTGCGTTTTTCATCTTCAAATTTGCCAACACTGTTAAATGTGGAAGCAATTTCACGATCTGCGACAGTAGGTTTGGAATCGTGATAACTGTAATCCAGACCATGGTCTTTTGAATTTTTCAGCTTTTCATTACCTGAATATTGAATCGGAATTTCAATATCGGAATCAAATTTTTTGGGAATCATGACTTCTACAGACTGATCACCCTTTTTAGTTCGAAACGTGATGCCTTGTTGTTCCGTATCACCCCAACCTGTTTCAGCGAATGGATTGTCGATGATTTGATCATATCGAACGACTTCCTGATCTTTCTGGTTATTCGATTCTTCAGAAAGATAACCACGGTAAGGCTGGGTTGCACATCCCCCAACCACCATGATCGCTAGTACTGCAAATAACATTTTAGAAATTGAAGCCAACACCCACGCCTCCTTCCACTCCTTGTAATGATGAAGTGCTACCTGAAATCAAAACTGTTGCTTTGGGTCTGTATCCGAGAAAAGCGTCCAACACCCAATGCTTGGCAAAACGCCATTCATATCCACCACGAATCAGTCCACCCAGTACGCCCGATGCATACGTTCCGCCAATACCACCATGAATCACTCCACGGGTCTGGTTATAGTTTTCTTCATCGCCAAACAGTCCCCATGCATGCATGAAAAGCATGGTTAGGTTGAATTTTGCCCAGACGTTGTTTGGATCCTGGGTGATACCGATCAATTTCGGAACATCGAGATAATAATTCATCTCAAAGCCAACCTCTTTGTGGCGGTTGTCATATCTTTCCATCATTCTTAATCCAAGACCAAGTGAGGTCGAATATCCAGAATTGGCTGCTTTGGGAGTCATCAAGGTATAAATCATCGGCCTTACTGAAACGGTAGGCGTGTACTCCATCTTTACATTTGTTTCGTCTGTTTCTTGATAATCAACACCCTTACGTTGAGCAGCTAAACGGGTGCTTTCTGAGTTATAGTTTCTGGTCCAGATCGTTGTACCCGTTTCAGCATCACTGATCTGCAGTGACAGCATCATTCCGGTTGGTTGGTAAGCAAATGAAACGTCCATGAAATTCTGGATACCGTTCATTTTTGCCATTCTTTGAAGTTCTGCTGGATTGACTTCACTCGAGGAAATCATCATGGATTTTTCATCCAGTGTGGTTTTCTTTGCTCGACAGGCTACACAATGAACGACGCGTGTCTTTGCTGACTTTAAGATCCGTTCGGTAATCAGAAGCTCAAGATGAGACTTGAAGGAAGGTGGAACGTTTTCACTGGTAGCAATGTTTCTGATGGAGAGATCCTTGATTCCCATCACCTGTCCGGCCTTAAGTTCATACTCAAAGTCAGCCAGCACTTCATCAAGCACCTTATAAAAATTACGTGAACCATTCGGAGCCGCAGGGGCTTCTGCATATGAATCAGTTGCCGTAACCAGCAAAGGGATCAGCGCAAGAAACACGGGGAGTTTTTTGAAAATGCCCTTTAGAACGTTTAATTTTTTTAGTTTTCGGTTCATCACAATCTCATTTCGGAGACCACGATTAAATTCTTGAAAATAAATAAGTAATCAAAAAAAACTGACAAAAAATTAACGTTATTCAAAAAGTTGACGATAAGACATTCGGAGAGGACCTTTTTATGAAGGCTGATAATAAATTTTTCATTGTTACCCTGAGCTTTTCCTTCGCGCTTTTAGGATGCTCTAGCACGACCATCGTCAAAGAAACACCGGTTCTTCCGGAAGTTCCTGATTATGTGAAGGTTCCCCATCCCGTCAGCTTTGAGCTATCCAGCCTGAAAGCTGTTTTTAACCATCCCTTGGCACCCCAGGATGTACTCGGCTCTTTTTCAACTGAATGCGATTCTGAATTCCAGAACTTGGCCAAACAAACCAAGAACAAAGAAGAAAGATCCAAGGCCGCCGAAGAACTGGTATCGGTAGATCCCGAACGGATGCATTGGTGTTTTTATGCAAAGATTTCGACCCTACAGGATTCACTTCAATCAGAGATCACCTGGACAGATCGGCAAAAGAAAGTTTTTGATACCTTCGAATATGTATCTCCGATCGCCAATGCTTTTCAATCCATTTATCACGACTCACGGTACTTGCGCTGGGCAAGTCAG
>CAZZLF010000214.1:0-4155 GCA_964654965.1 uncultured Bdellovibrio sp. | reverse complement strand
TCTAAAAACTGAATCCGATTTAAATCGCCTAAGAACTCACCTTATCGGGCCGATTTGTTTTCAGAGGTGGCATCACCCCAGATCATCAACTCAACATTCTCCGATGCGCTTTTCAAAAAGCACTTCGCGCGCCCGAAGTTACAACTAAGTCAAACAACATCAAATACAACGCGTTTAAATCTTTAACTTCCATACAAAAAAATCGGGTGAAGTGTCTTACGCGAAAATTAATTGCAGCCTGTTGATGACTTATTCATTTCTCAAAAAACTCTAATAATTTGACTAAACCAATTTTATCAATGAAAATTTTTAAATGGATTTTATTTTAGAATTTATCCAAATGTTATTTCAAGATTACCTTTACTACGGGCTAGGTCGATTATTGTTTGGAAAGAATTTCGAAAACAACAAAGAAATTCCGGTCTGGAAAAAATTTTTCGTGGGCGCATCCGCACTAACAATTAGTGTTATTTTAGTCTTAAGTTTGTTTTACTTGTTCACCTCTCAAATGGAGAATCATTAAACCTCCAGCTTTCGCCCATTCTCGCGCACCCGAAGCCCGCTCACCCCAACCGTGAACCTACACTGCGACCACCTTCCAAACGCCAGCCCAATCGCCCCCCCCTCCGTCCACACCACCACTCCATCGACCACCCCGTGCACACCCACCACGCACTTTCCTCCACAAATCCCCCACTCCACCCCCACCTTTCCCCTACAAAATCCCCAACTTTTCCGATACACTTTCGAAATCATGGCAACCAGCGACAATACGACCTTTCATCCGGTAAAACCCGATGTGAACTTTCCTCAACTTGAAGAAAAACAACTTCGCTTTTGGGATGAGAACAAAATTTTTGAAAAATCGATGAGCGACACCGCTCACTCCAAGCCTTACAGCTTTTACGACGGTCCTCCGTTCGCGACCGGACTTCCACACTACGGGCACTTGCTCGCCGGCACCCTCAAGGACATCGTTCCCCGCTACTGGACCATGAAAGGCTATCGCGTGCAGCGCCGCTTCGGTTGGGACTGTCACGGCGTACCCGTTGAATTTGAAATCAACAAAACCTTGAATCTTCACTCACGCAAAGAGATCCTCGATTACGGCGTCGACAAATACAATGCCGCTTGCCGCAGCATCGTCGATCGCTATTCGAATGAATGGAAAAAAACCGTGAAGCGCATCGGCCGCTGGGTCGACATGGACAACGCCTACTTCACCATGCAGGTCGAATTCATGCAAAGCGTGTGGTGGGTATTCCAACAACTTTACAACAAGGGCCTCATCTATGAAGGCCTGAAAGTCGTTCCGTATTCTGTTGGCGTTTCCACACCACTTTCAAACTTCGAAGCGAATCTGGATTATCGCGAAGTACAAGACCCGGCGATCACCGTGACGTTCCCACTCGTGAAAGAACCAGAAACTTCAGTGCTGGCGTGGACGACCACTCCGTGGACATTGCCAAGCAACTTGGCTCTCGCCGTGGGTAACGAAATCGAATACGTAAAAGTGAAAGAAATCGCGACTGGCAAACAATTCATTCTCGCTGAAGCATTGCTGAAGAGTTACGAGAAAAAACCGGGCGAAGTGTTTGAAGTCATCGGTAAGATGACGGGCGCAGAACTCGTGGGCCTGGAGTACACTCCGCTGTTCAATTATTTTGCGAACAAACGCGCGGAAGGCGCATTCAAGATCATTCACTCTGATCACGTCACCACTGAAAGCGGTACCGGTGTGGTTCACATGGCGCCGGCATTCGGGGAAGAAGACTTCAACGGCTGTAAAAAAGCTGGAATTCCTGTCGTAAATCCTGTGGATGATGACGGAATGTTTACTGCTCAAGTCTCGGATTTCCAGGGTAAACGCGTGAAAGATGCCGATAAGGACATCATCGCTCGCCTGAAAGCCGAAGGACGCACTTACAAAATTGATTCCCTCGTGCACTCCTACCCGTTCTGTTATCGCTCGGGAACTCCACTCATTTACCGTGCGGTTTCTTCCTGGTTTGTCGCTGTTGAAAAAATTAAAGAAGAAATCGTTGCTGCGAACAAGACCACGAACTGGGTTCCTGAAACCCTTCGTGACGGTCGTTTCGGAAACTGGCTTGAAGGAGCGCGTGACTGGGCGATTTCGCGGAACCGATTCTGGGGTACCCCGCTTCCGATCTGGCGTAACAAAGAAGGCGAGATCATGTGCATTGGTTCTCGCGAAGAACTCGAAAAACTTTCTGGAAAAAAAGTGGCTGATCTTCACAAGGAATTCGTCGACAAGATCGAGATCCCTTCTCCGACCGGTAAATCACCACTGAAACGCATTGATGAAGTGCTCGATTGCTGGTTTGAATCAGGCTCAATGCCGTACGCGCAATGGGGTTACCCGTTCACGCATCAGGCTGACTTCGAAAAGAACTTCCCAGCTGATTTCATCGCCGAAGGTCTCGACCAAACTAGAGGCTGGTTCTATACCTTGATGGTGATTGGTGCCGGTCTCTTTGGCAAAGCACCATTCAAAAACGTGATCGTGAATGGTCTCATCTTGGCGGAAGACGGCAAGAAGATGTCCAAGAGCTTGAAGAACTACCCTGACCCGATGAAAGTCTTGGATGAGCACGGAGCCGATGCGCTTCGCTTGTACATGATCGATTCACAAGCAGTACGAGCCGAGGAACTTCGCTTCTCTGAAAAAGGCGTGCGCGAAATCGTTCGCCGCATTTCACTCCGCTGGTGGAACTCGTACTCGTTCTTCACGAACTACGCGAGCATCGATGGCTTCAAACCAAAAGGCGATTACGCGAAGACTCCGAACCTGCTCGACCAGTGGATCCTGTCGCGTTTGAATTCCTTGATTCAACACACGAACCAGGAAATGGCGGCTTACCGCCTCTACACCGTGGTGCCAGAACTTCTGAATTTCATTGAAGCGTTGACCAACACTTACATCCGCTTCAACCGTCCGCATTTCTGGAAAGACGGAATGCCGGAAGACAAGCGCTACGCGTACGAAACACTTTATCATGTGCTCATGACGCTTTCTAAGATCATGGCTCCGTTTGCGCCGTTCCTCGCGGAAGAAACGTATCAGAACCTTTCAAAAGCTAGTGCGAATACAAAAGAAAGCGTTCACCTCGAACTCTTTCCGGAATCCGAAAGCAAATTCATCAACGCTGATTTGGAACAAGCCGTTGCTCGAATGGATGCACTCGTGATGCTCGGACGTAACTTGCGCGAGAAAATCAAGATCAAGGCGAAGATCCCGCTTCTCAACATGAAGATTATTCACCGCGATCAGAAGGCTCTCGATAGCTTGAAAAAACTGGAATACTACTTCCAGGACGAACTCAACATTCGTGCATTTGAGTACCTCACCAAAGAAGAAGACTTTGTTCTCGTGAAAGCGAAAGCGAACTTCCCGGTACTCGGTAAACGCGTGGGTCCGAAGATGAAAGCGATTGCCGCACAAATCGACAAGCTTTCGATCGCCGACCTTGAGAAACTGGAATCCGGCGCTTCCCTTACCATCGAGGGTGAAGCGATCACCATCGCTGATATCGAAATCAAGCGTTCTTCCAAAGGTGACAAACCGACGATCTCGGCTCACCAATTGGTCTCGATTGAAGTTGACCCTACTCTGAACGACGACCAGATCTTAGAAGGCCTTTCACGCGAAGTGATGCGTAAGATTCAGCAAGCACGTAAAAACGCCGACCTGAAACTCGATGCGCGCATTGAGCTTTCTCTCTTTGTCGACGGTAAGCTTCTCGAAGCGGTGAAAGCCCATGAATCGACGCTCAAGAGCGAAACCCTGACCTCCAAACTGACCTATGCAACGAGTACTGAATCGGTAACCGGTGCTCACACTGAAGTGGCAACTGATATCGAAGAAGGCAACGTGGGAATCGGGATCAAGGTGATCTAATTCACATGAGTTTAAATCAAGTGATGCATTCGGAATCCGGAGGCCCCGGTACCGTTGCCACTTGAGCCTTCATTTCTCCCTCAACGAAAAGGCAAAGCATGCCGCGTTCGATTGTGGTCCACTGCTCATTATTCGTCAGTGGCTCGGTGGCAATCACTGCAACCCGATCTTTCTCGGTGGTGACTTCACTGAAATCGATTTGAACATCTTGATCCTTCAGCACCGCTTTCGCAAAC
>CAZZLF010000213.1:0-4169 GCA_964654965.1 uncultured Bdellovibrio sp. | reverse complement strand
CCCAAAGCGATCGAGCCCCAGATGGTATTTTTCAAAGCGGTGCTGAATTTCATTTTTGAAATCTCCTCTGTGATCGCGAGGAGCAGGGTCCATGCCAGACCATTAAATTCAATCAACACTCTCAAAAAAACATTAAAATCGGCTTAAAATTGAAGTTTTTTCAAGAAACAGCTTTTGAAAAACGACAAAATAACGCGAAACACAAAAAGAAGAAGGATCAAAATGACACCACGATCGCAAGTGACGAAACGACACCGTATGGGCTTATTCTTTTTTTACGTCTCTTGTTTTATTTTCGATGGAAATGCAGGAGCTTTCGCTTCAACGACCATATGAGGTCGATCGTCTTTCAAACAAACCCTCACCGCTCCCCCTTTTTCCAGTTTTCCGAAAAGGATCTCTTCTGAAAGCGGTCTCTTGATTTCATCTTGAATCAATCGAGCCAATGGCCTTGCACCCATTTTTGGATCAAACCCTTTGGTCGTCAGCCATGTGCGAACATCTTGATCAAATTCGATCTCGATATTTTTCTCTAAAAGCAGATGCTCAAGCTCAACCAATTGCTTGCTCACGACTTGTTCCATCATTGGAATCGTAAGCGGATTGAAGAAGATGATCGAATCTAGTCGGTTTCTAAATTCAGGAGAAAAAGTTCTTTCCATTTCCTTCTGAGCGGCACTGACTCCACCTAAATCACTGGTGAATCCAACGGTGCGCCTTTCAGAATCGCGAGAACCAACGTTTGAAGTCATCACTAGAATGACATTACGGAAATCTGCTTTCTTGCCATTGTTGTCGGTCAAGAAACCATGATCCATCACTTGAAGAAGGATATTCCAGACACTCGGATGTGCTTTTTCAATTTCATCCAGTAACACCACGGAGTGGGGATTCTTGCTAACAGCATCGGTGAGCAATCCCGCTTGTTCAAAACCTACATAGCCTGGAGGAGCACCAATCAAACGGGAAACCGTATGTTGCTCCATATACTCACTCATGTCGAACCGAAGAAATGCCACTCCCATTTGAGAGGCAATTTGTTTTGAGAGTTCAGTCTTACCAACACCTGTCGGACCACAGAACAAAAAAGCTCCGATCGGCTTATCACCCGATCGCAATCCAGAACGGGCAAGACGAATGCTGGAAACGACCTTATCAATCGCATGATTTTGACCAAAAATAGTGATCTTTAAATTCTTATCCAGTGAATGAAGTCGATCTTTTTGGGTAGAACTGACATTTTTTGTGGGTATTCTCGCCATTTGAGCAATCATCTCTTCCACATCAGCGGCAGTCACTTCACTTTTTTTGGCGATTCTGTTTCTCGATCCAACTTCATCGATGACATCGATTGCCTTATCAGGAAGAAAACGATCCGTGAGATGTTTTACAGACAACTCTACTGCGGTCTTAATCGCATCCAAGGTGTAGGTCAACCCATGATGGGATTCAAATTGGGATTTTAATCCGTTGAGGATTTGGATCGTTTCATCTTGAGTCGGTTCCACTACATCAATTTTTTGGAATCGACGAGATAAAGCCTGATCTTTGGCAAAAACATTTCGATATTCATTGAAGGTCGTGGATCCCATGACCCGAATCTCACCACGAGCAAGAAGTGGTTTTAACAAGTTTGCAGCATCGATGGTTCCACCATTGACGGAGCCAGCTCCGATGATCGTGTGAATTTCATCGATAAACAAAACCGGAAACGACCCACGTTCATGCTTTCCTTCCAATTGCTGAATCACCCGTTTCATTCGTTGCTCGAAATCACCGCGAAATTTTGTTCCTGCCAGCAATGAACCCAGATCCAATGAGTAGATGACTGCATTTTCAAGATGTTCAGGAACATCGCCTTTGACGATTCGTTCAGCCAAACCTTCAGCGATCGCAGTTTTTCCAACTCCGGCTTCTCCGACCAACAATGGGTTGTTTTTTCGACGGCGACACAGGGTCTGAATCACACGATCGAGTTCCATCTTGCGACCGATCATTGGATCTAATTTTCCATTTCGGGCGCGTTCATTCAAATTAACGGTGAAGAGGCTTAAAGCATCATTCATCGTTGAGCGGGAGTTATCGTCCGAAGCTTCCTGGGGAGGAAGATTTTCTTCGGTTGAATCAGATTCCAGTCCACCGTGACTGATGAAACTGACTACATCCAACCGATCCACTCCTTGCTGAGTCAAAAGGTAGAGTGACCAGGAATCTTTCGCTTGAAAGACGGCAACCAAGAGGTCTGCAGGAGTGATTTCACTTTTTCCTGCCGATTGAACGTGAAACATGGCCCTTTGAACCAGGCGCTGAACTCCCAAAGTAGCAATTGGAGTACCAGCATCACTCTTTTCCGACTCATTTTCACTCTCAGTTGCGATTGGAATTTCACGCTGCAAATACGCCGTGACATCCTCTTTCATTTTTTCCGGATTGGCTTTGCAATGTTGAAGAATTTGTTTCACTTCAAGATCATCGAGAAGGGAGTGAAACACATGCTCCAAAGTCAGAAACTCGTGTTTTTTCTCGACAGCATAGGCTAGTGCTCGGTTCAGTACCAATTCTGCTTTTTTACCGATCATCACTATTTTCCGCCTTTCCCGTTAATTTTTTTCGATCGTCAATTTCAATGGAAATCCATTTTTTCTAGCTTTGTCGGTTACGACGACAACTTTGGTTTCCGCAATTTCCAGGGAATAGATTCCTGCAACAGCTTTCCCTTCTTGATGCACCTTCAACATTAGTGCCATCGCTTCTTCAGATGATTTCGAAAAATCTTTTGTCAAGACTTCCACAACGAATTCCATTGTTGTGTAATCATCATTATGCATTAAAACACCGTATTTCGGCGGCTCAGCAACCTTGGGAAGCGCCTCTTTAACCGCAGCGCCCCCTTCTCCTGATAACCATTTTTTCGTCAAATCGTTGTCATTTCCCATGTTTTCTTCAATGCCTTGCCTGATTTCAGCCTAGCATATTTTAAACAAAACAGAGATAATAATATTCATGGGATTCAGGACAAATTTTGAAGAAGAAAAAAATACCGATCCAAACCTAGTGTCATCGCCCTTTGTCAGCACCCAACCCAATGCAGCAAGTCTCACCAAAAACGGCCCGATGCCGGATCTGGGACTTTTGAATCCCCTCATCCAAGATTCCAGTGTCACCGAAATTATGGTGAACGAGTTGCGCAACATCGCAATTGAAAAACACGGACAAATTATTGTGACTCCGGTTCGATTTAAATCATTGGAAGAACTCTATCGAATCGTTCGAACGATTCTGGATCCAATTGGAAAAACGGTAAGCCCGGAAAATCCTATGGAAACGACATCGCTTCCCGACGGATCCCGAGTACACATCGTCACTCCTCCGATCGTAGAAGGAGGCCCCTGCATTACCATTCGCCGCTTTCCTCGACGCTATGAAATTGAAAATCTGATTGCCAATGGTACATTCGATCGACGCATGGCTCATTTTCTGGAAGCTTGCGTAATTGGTAAACAGAACATTTTGATCAGCGGCGGAACGGGCACCGGAAAAACCACGCTCCTCAACTCTCTGATCTCTCGAATTCCACCTCACGAGCGCGTGATCACCATCGAAGATTCGGCGGAAATCCCACTGATCCTGCCGAATCAAGTCAAGATGATGACCAGACCCTCGAATGTCCGGGAAGAAAACATCGATGCAAAAATGTTGATCCAAAACTCACTACGAATGAGACCAGATCGAATCATCATCGGAGAATGCAGAGGCGCAGAAACACTCGACATGATTCAGGCGATGAACACCGGTCATCAGGGATCCTTCACCACCCTTCACGCTAATTCTCCTCGAGATGCATTATATAGAATCGAGACCCTCATGATGAGCGCTGCTCAGGAAATGCCTCTTCTGGCGATTCGACGTCAGATTGCCAATTCCATTCAAGTCATCATTCAAATCAAGCGCTTTACCAACGGTGCAAGAAGAGTGGTATCCATCCAGGAACTCACTGGGATGGAAAGTGAAACCATTTTGATGCAGGAAATTTTCTCGTTTGAATCTAAAAATGAATTAGATCCCAATTCAGAGCAGGGATCGTTTCGCTTTAATGTTTCTTCCAAAATTTTTGATGTCCTTCGCGCTCAAGGAATCAAACCTTTACCTTGAAATATGAAGATGGGCCG
>CAZZLF010000212.1:0-4192 GCA_964654965.1 uncultured Bdellovibrio sp. | reverse complement strand
GGTGGAAGGGTTCAGCGTTTCCGTGAAGATTTCACCCTATTGCCAAGCGCAAAAAAAATTGCCGATCAACAATCCCCCAAACTTGCCTATGAAATAGCTTCGATACAGGCTAAAGAATTATATGCTGCCGGAATCCAACTCAATTTTGCTCCCGTTTGTGATGTAAATACAAACCCATCCAATCCGGTTATCGGTGATCGCGCTTATGGTTCAGATGAAACTATCGTAAGCAATATGGTTGAACGCGTTGTTCGTGCTCATCTAGACCAACAAGTTCAAGCATGTATCAAGCATTTTCCTGGTCATGGGGACACTCAGACCGATTCTCACTACGCTCTTCCAACCGTACATACTACTCTTGAAACACTTCGCAACCGGGAGTGGCTACCTTTTAAAAAAGCCATGAACGCCGGTTGCAATTTTCTCATGAGCGCACACATTCTTCTTCCTCACCTTGATCCAGATCGACCCGGCACACTTTCAAAGACATTTTTAAAAAAATACCTTCGTGAAGAACTCAATTACCAGGGAGTCGTCATCAGTGATGATATGCAAATGCAGGCAATCACGGATCATTACGGAGCCTCAGAGGCTCCTATTTTGGCAATTGAAGCAGGATGTGATCTACTTTGCTATCGAACCGAAGATGCAACTCTGGTCGCAATGGAAGCTATCAAAAAAGCGATTCTAGACAAACGACTACCGCTTTCGTCTCTCAGTGCTTCAATAGAAAGAGTTAGAAACATCAGAAAAAGAATCACTTTATCCAAGGACACGATGAGCAAACAAGAAAGATTGAATATTATTGGAAATCAAACTCATCTTGCTTTTGCTGAACAGTTCCGTTGAATCCGGGTTGAAATTCCAAAATTCTTACAAAACTCGTCATCGCACCAAAAAGATCTGATTCATTGATCCAGATATACCCACCTTCACATTCATGCCGAGAATCGTATTGGCTACAATCTGTTCCATAGGAATTCTTAATCAGATATTGGCACTCACGGTTTTCTGAATGATAACGTCGCCCCATGAGTAAAGTAGTATGCAAATCAGAAATCGAGTAATGATAACCATCTAAGTTTTCCAGTAATCCGTAAAAGAAATCTACGGTCACTGGCATGCGCTGATCTAGCGATTCATTAATATGAGTGAAAGTATTTTTCCCTCTCCACTCTCTCTCGATTTGACTAATGTTTTTTGGAAAAGGAACTCGATGCCGATCACAAGCAACAGATCTCAATTCCTGAAAAGCGTCTTCCGCTTCTCGATGAAACAAAACTTCCATGAATTGTTCATCACTCAAACCTTTAAACTCAAACACATAAGGAATTTCAACAGGTTCAAGCAAAATCCCCTCATTGACTTGTTCTACCAATGCCATGAATTCAGTCAGGGCTTGTTTCATGGGAACTTGAATTTTTTTCCCTGCAAGCTCCCCATACAAATATCGCTTCGTCCAAGTTTCTGATGGAAAATACTCTTCCGGACAATATCCAATGGAATCGACATCAAAAATGGCACTACGAATGAATCCTGTTTCAGGAACCACGTCACCTTTAAGCCACTTCATGAAACGGGGTAAACGTCTTTGGTTATAATTAGTCGCAATATCTGCAGCTGAAATTTGAACTGGAATTCGGTGAATAAATTGAAGGTAATCTGCTGCAGCATGAGCATAACACCAGGAAATATCGCCCTGGTTTCTCATCTTTAGTTGAAAATCACTTCTAAGATCCACTGGTGAACAATCCAATGATTCAGTGAAGTAATAAGAATGCGCCTCAGGAGCAGACGTCACTAAAAAAAGGATATTGCACAATAAAATGAGCGTTTTTTTCAAAATTAGCCTTCTCCTTGATTTGCTTACTATGTCATTTTTTTAGTCCAGTGCAACTACTTTAAACTAGAATAATGCATCGCGCTTCAAAGCCGCCAGATAATCCACATTAGCTTAATCAACTTTAAAACAATAAAATTAAACCATTCACGCGCTGGAGCTTCATTCAAGAATCAATTATGACTCTGACAACCCCAGCTTGCTCAATGTAGGTGGTAATAATGAAACAACATATTTGGATCTCAGCTTTGGTAATTTCAATTCAATTGTTTCTCGGCCTTCCTGAAGCGGAAGCAAGCTACAGAAGCACAAAAAAAATCGGCTTATCCGTAGGTATTCTGACTGAACCATTCGTCAGCTTGATGGGCTACAACCTGAGTTACAATATTAAACAATGGGTACGCGTAACTGCGGGATACGGAACATCAAAAGTAACAGGTAGTAGTTTTAACATTGATGTGAACACGATCGCTCTTGATGCCAAATTTTTTCTTCTCGATTGGAACTTCGCTCCCTATGTAGATCTCGGTTATTCAAAAATTTCAGGTAAGGTAACAGGAACCGGTGATCTTGGTGGACTGAGCCTGTCCCAAACTGGTGGAGCAATCTATTACGGCGCAGGAATAGATTGGCAAACTTACTTCGGATTTAACCTTGGATTTAACGTGAAGATGATGACCCTCAACGGCCAAAAAGCGACTATTCCCGGAGCTTATCTTGGTTGGTACTTCTAAAAGTGAAATTGCAACCCCGAGATTGATTCTATAGGCTAAAACCCTGAATACTCCTGATGTTCACCAAAAACTTTTCTCAGTGAATCTGAAATTTCACCGAGAGTACATTCACTTTTTACAGCTTGATAGATGAGGCTCATCAAGTTTGAATCACCCTTTGCACCTTCAGTCAGAGCACGAAGAGCGTCTTGAGCGGTTCCTGAAGAACGCTTGGCACGGTATGCTCGAACACGCTCAATTGCTTTCAATTCCAGCTCAGGCGGAACTCGCATGATTTCCATCTTTTTGGCAGAACCTTGATTTTGATAACAGTTCACGCCTACCACCTGCAGTTCGCCCGAATCCATTTTCTTTTGATCCTGGTAAGCCGAATTCAATATTTCAGTTTGGATATAACCACTTTCAATACAAGCGACCGTTCCACCCTTTTGCTCAATTTCTTCCAGGTACTTCCAAACACCCTCTTCTATTTTTGCGGTAATTGACTCAACGAAATAACTTCCTGCCAATGGATCCACCGTTTGAGTGACGTTGGTTTCAGCTGCAATGACCTGTTGAGTACGAAGCGCCAAAAGCGCTGATGATTGTGATGGCAAAGCCAATGCTTCATCCATAGAATTGGTATGCAAAGACTGGGTTCCACCCAATACAGACGCCATCGCTTGAATCGCCACTCGGACTACATTGTTTTCAGGTTGTTGTGCAGTCAAAGTCGACCCCGCGGTTTGAGAATGGAATCTCAACATCATCGAACGCGGATCTTTTGCATTGAATTTTTCTTTCATGATGCGAGCCCAGATCTTACGGGCTGCACGAAATTTGGCAATCTCCTCAAAGAAGTCATTATGAACATTGAAGAAGAAACTAAGCTGACCGGCAAATGCGTCAACATCGAGTCCAGCTTTTACTGCAGCATCGACATAGGCGATCGCATCCGCAAAAGTGAAAGCGAGTTCCTGAACCGCGGTCGATCCTGCTTCGCGAATGTGGTAGCCCGAAATACTGATCGGATTCCACTTGGGAGTATTTTTCGAGCACCAATCAAACATGTTGGTAATTAAACGAATTGCACCTTTGGGAGGGTAAATATAATTTCCTCGGGCAATATACTCCTTTAAGACATCGTTCTGAACGGTACCGCGAAGATCTTTCACTAAAGCACCTTGCTCTTCAGCTAAAGCACAATAAAAAGAAAGAAGAACCGGGGCGGTTGCATTGATCGTCATTGATGTCGAAACATCTTTCAAAGGAATCCCTTTGAAGAGTGTTCTCATCTCGTCCATAGTTGAGATCGAAACCCCAACTTTTCCCACCTCACCCTTGGATCTGCCGTGATCGGGGTCATAACCCAATTGGGTCGGCAAATCGAAAGCAACGGATAAGCCCATGGTCCCTTGAGCCAGTAGATAACGATATCGCTCGTTTGACTCTTCGGCAGTTCCGAATCCCGCGTACTGGCGCATGGTCCAGAGACGTCCGCGGTACATGTTCTTCTGAACACCGCGGGTAAAAGGATATTGCGCTGGAGAACCCACCCGGTCAGAAAGATCAGACGGCAAATCTGCGGCCGTATAAACTTCTTTTACAGGGATCCCTGAACGGGTCACAAAACTCTTGG
>CAZZLF010000211.1:0-4223 GCA_964654965.1 uncultured Bdellovibrio sp. | reverse complement strand
CATGCAGCGCACCATCCAGACATCTCCTACTGGAAAAAAAGCTAAAGAGGAATTGGAGCAAGCTTTTAATAAGAAAAAGAAAGAACTTCAAAGTGAAGAGGCAAACCTGAAGAAACTTCAGGAAGATTTCCAGAAGAAGCAGGCCGCACTCAGCGATACAGCTAAAAAAGAGCAGCAGGCGAAACTTCAGGAAAAATTCGTGAAATATCAGGAACTTCTTCAGAAGTCTCAATCTGAGATTCAGAAAAAAGAACAAGAGATGAGCGAGCCGATCATTCGCAAGATCCGTGAAAAAGTTTCAGAAATTGCCAAGAAAAAAGGTTACGACCTCGTTTTGGAAAAAAATGAAAACCTGGTGATCTACTCACTAGACAAAGATGACATCACTGAAGAGGTGATGAAGTCTTTGAACTGATAATGAGAGAATGATTCAGTTTACTGTTCAAGAAATAATGTCAGAAATCAAAGCGCAGATCGCGAATCCAGAATTCGCATCTGCGCTTTTTCCTTCATTAAAGATCACCGGCATTGCTTCTCTAAAAGATGCAAAGCCAACCGATGTCAGTTTCTTTTTCTCCAAAAATTATCAAGACGATTTTTTTAATACCAAATCCGGTTTGATCGTCACTGGAACTGCATTTGTTCAAGCCATTGAAGCTGTGAATCCGCCTGCTTGGAAAAACGCAGTCATCATTTCCTGTAAAGATCCTTACTTGGCTATGGCTAAGCTCACTGCCGTGTTTTCGAAGTTTCTTTCAGCACATGATCATCAAGAAATTAAAACAGGATCCAATCAAATTCATCCTACAGCGGTGATCGCTTCCGATGTGAAGCTTGGAGAAGGGATCGAAATAGGACCGTATTGCATTGTTGAGTCCGGAGTAAAAATTGAAAACGGGGTAAAAATTTATCCCCATTGTTATATTGGTCCCAAAAGCTTGATCGGAAAAGGCTCAGTCATTTTTCCACAAGTGACCCTTTATGAAAAAACGGTTATTGGCAGTCGCTGTCGAATTCATTCTGGTGCTGTTATCGGCTCTGATGGTTTTGGATATGCACCCGAAAAAGATCCGGTAAACCAAAAGCCGATTTCGTATCATAAAATTTATCACGTGGGGAACGTCGTGATTGAAGATGGTGTGGAGATTGGCGCGGATACTTCCATTGATCGAGGGACATTTGGTTCTACGGTGATTCGCAGAGGGGCTAAAATCGATAATCAAGTCCAAGTTGGCCATAATGTTGAAATTGGTGAGAGCTCCATTATTTGTGGCGGAGCAGCTTTGGCAGGCAGTTCATCTACAGGAAAATTTGTGACCATGGCAGGCCAAACCGGTATCGCGAATCAAGTTCACATAGGTGATTACAGTTTATTAACCGCCTATTGTGGCGCTACCAAGGATTTTCCCGCTGATTCAATGATTTCTGGAGTACCAGCCAGACCCACGGATGAACTATATAAGATCATGGCTCTTCAAAATAAATTGTTGAAGGAGCGAGGTAAAGACAGGAAAAAATCATGAGTGAGTACCGTTTGGAACAGAAAGAAATTCAAAGTTTTCTTCCTCATCGACAGCCTTTTCTTTTGGTGGATCGTATTCTGAATATTTCAGGTCCTGGGTCTTTGACCGACACCGATAGCAAAAGCAAATTAGGAATCAAAGTTGTGGGAATTAAAAATGTTTCGATGAATGAGCCGCATTTTGCGGGACATTTTCCTGATTTTCCAATCATGCCTGGAGTATTGATTATCGAGGCAATGGCTCAGGTGGCAAGTTTTGCCATGTATCCTTCATTAAAAAATGACCAGGGTTTAAAATCGAGGTTTCAATGCGTCTTAGTTGGTGTGGATCAGGTAAGATTCCGTGTCCCTGTAGTTCCCGGTGATGTACTGAGAATTGAAACTGAAGTGACAGGCGCCAGAACTTACCTTTGGAGTTTTCTTTGCAAAGCTTATGTAGAGGACAAACTCGTTGCAGAAGCTAAAATCATGGCCAATCTCATGCCGATCAATGTAAACAAGGACTCTTGACCATGTCTTCGCCTAAAATTCATTCCACTGCAATTGTCAGCCCTCAGGCCGAATTAGCCAATGACGTTGAAATTGGTCCCTATTGCACTATTGGGCCAAATGTAAAATTGGGCAGTGGAAACCGACTCATCAGTCATGTGGTGATGGATGGACACACTACGATCGGCTCCAGAAACCTTTTTCACCCGTTTTCAGTGATTGGAGGTCTTCCACAGGATCTGAAATACAAAGGTGAAAATACAGAGTTAATCATCGGTGATGACAACACTATCCGTGAGTGCGTGACCTTGAATCTGGGCACTGCTCAGGGAGGCGGAAAAACCGTCATGGGCAATCATAATCTATTAATGGCATATACCCATCTTGGTCATGACACGATCATGGGAAGTCATTGTATTTTAGCAAATTCTGCTGCCATTGCCGGCCACGTGATTCTCGAAGATTATGTCACGATTGGTGGCCTAACCGGTGTAACTCAGTTTGTGCATGTCGGTTCACATGTGTATTGCGGAGCGGGTGCCATGATTGACAAAGATGCACCCCCGTACTCTGTTTTGGTCGGTGCACGACCGTGTGAAGTCAAAGGAACAAACTTGGTGGGGTTGCGCAGACGTGGTTTTAAAAACGACGTCATTGCTGCCATCAACGAATCTTTGAAAATTTGGCGCGAAACTGAAATTCAAAAAGAAGCATGTCTTCAAAAAATTGAATTGGAATTCGGTTCTTATGCAGAGGTGAAGGTCCTGCTGGAGTTCATTCGAAACAGTAAAAACGGTTGTTTGAGATGAAAATATTTGTTTCTGCTGCTGAAATTTCATCAGATATCCATGCAGAAAAAATTCTCAGAGCCCTCCTTGAAAAAGCGGTACAGCAGGGCATTCAAATAGAAATCAGAGGAATAGGGGGTCCCAGACTCAGATCAATTCCTCAATTTCACTCGTTTGAACCTGCCGAAAATCTCAGAACAATGGGATTTATTGAAGTTGCTCGAAAATGGTTTTATTTTAAAAATTTAATTTCGGAACTTTCAGAAAAAATCCAGGTTTACGAGCCGGACTTGATTCTCACGTTTGACTATCCTGACTTTCATTTCAAAATGATGAAAACTCTTGCACAAAAGGGAATCGCATCAAAAGCAGTCAAGATTTGTGGAATTCCTCCAAAAGTATGGGTTTGGAGATCGAACCGGGTAGAAAAAATTAGAAATCTTTATCACGGTGTATGGGTGATTTTTCCTTTTGAAAAAACATTTTATGAGGAAAGGGATATTCCCGTCATTTACGAAGGTAATCCTTTACTGGAAGATCTTCCGCTTCGGAAACTTTCTTCAACCCACAAACGATCTTTGGAAACTATCACGGTCATGCCAGGCAGTCGGGATTCTGAACTGGACTCCCATTTGCCTGTTATTCCGGAGACATTGGAGCTTTTTTCAAAAAAAACAGGAAAAAAGATAACTGCACTGATTCCTGTTCCAGATGGAGTAGATCTGGAAAGAATCAAAAACCGCCTGAGGGATTCATCAAATGTATCCTATGAATTTTCAACAAATGATTCGTCTCAATGCTTATTGCAAACTTCTATCGGACTAATCAAATCGGGGACATCCACCTTGGAAGCTGCAGTTTTAGAATGTTCACCGGTGATCTTTTACCGGATGAATTGGGTGAGCGAAAAGATTTTTAAATTTTTGATTCGTGGAATCGGAGGATATTTAGGACCGGTAGGCTTGCCCAATATTTTATTAGGGGTCAGTAAAAGAGATTCTTCACCATTTCGAGAATTTCTCGGTGAAGAAGCAAATCCTGAAAATTTATCTAATGAACTTTTCAAACTCTATTCAAATCATGAACACCGTAAATCACTGATTCAAAATAGTTCTAAAATCAGATCCCTTTTCAAAATAGAAAAAGAGGAGATATCTTCTGCTGATCGCAGTGCTGATCAAATCTTAAACTGGGTAAAAAACCCTCCTCTACCTTTCTCGTCTGTGAACCGTAAGAAGAGATTGGTTTATCTTTTTATTTCCATTCTTTGGTCCATGGTTAATTTTATTCGAAGAAGAATCTATCGATCAGGTTTCATTCCCTCTTATGAGGTAAAGGTTCCGTCCATGTTGGTGGGAAATCTTCAGGCAGGTGGAGCTGGCAAGACGCCCTTGATCATTGCCCTTGCGAAAGAGGCGATTTCT